>DOUV01000001.1:0-8084 GCA_003520455.1 Chloroflexota bacterium
TAGGCGTCGAGGGCCTCACGGGAGAGTGACGCGGCCATCGGCGTCAGGACGCCGCCGGGCGCGACGGCGTTGACGAGGACGTTGTCGGGTGCCAGGACGTGCGCAAGTGAGCGCGTCATCGTCAGGATGGCGCCCTTCGTGGTGGAGTAGACGACCGATGTTTGGGGCTGGAAGCCGCCGGTGAAGGCCGCCAGGGAGGTGAAGTGGACGATGCGACCCCAGCGGGCCGCTCGCATCGGCGCGGACACCGCCCGCGAGACGAGGAATGCGCTTTTCAGATTGGCGTCCATGTAGCGTTGCCAGGCAGGCTCATCGACCCGTTCAAAGGGCAACCGCAGATGGATCGCGGCAGTGTGGACGAGGATGTCGAGCCGGCCGAAGGCCGACATGGTCTGCTCGATCAACTGCTCGACATCCTCGGGGCGGGTAAGGTCGGCTACGACGGAGAGGTGGCCCGGTTCGCGGCTCATCGAAGCGAATGCGGTCTGCAGGCGCGCCCGGTCCACGTCGCAGGCCACGACGTGTGTCCCGGCTCCCGCAAAGGCCCGCAGGCAGGCACTTCCAATCCCACCGGCGGCACCCGTGACGATCGCGATGCGCCCTTCGAGACCCGATGCGAGGCTCCACATTCGATGCGACTCCCCTCTTTGGTCAGTGCGCTGTTCTGACACATCGACGGTTGTGGTTCATGACCATGCCGGTAGCAAGGTGCAAAAGCGTGTTTGCCAGGTTCCTGACAGAAGAGCCTTGCCAGGGCAGCCTGGGCCCGGCTACTGGCTGCCCTGGCAAGGTTGAGCCTGCACGGCTCTGCCAGCAAGACCAGGACTACTGGAGTGGTGGGACGCTCGCGCAGTCGCGCTTTACCTCAACGCGCCCAAGCTCGTTCTGGGCAGCCTTGAGCGGGCCGTCGTTGTAGTACTCGGAGGCCGGTGGCAGCTTCTCGATGAGCTTGTTCTCCAACATCCACTTGCCGTCGTTGGCCGCGATATACTCCGTATCGAGGTCGCCGTTAGGGTTCATCCACGGCCACTGGTCGGTGCCGTACAACTCGCGGATGATCCCCTCATCAACCCTGGTCCACTTGCTGACCGTCTGGATGACCCGTTCCTTGTTGGCGGGGTCCAGGTAGTAGCGCACGCCTTCGAGCCAGGCGGCGAGCCAGGCCTGGGCCCACTTGCCGCCGTCACGCGCGGTGAATTCCTGCGAGAAAATCATCTCACCCAACTGTTGGCCGGGGAGGACCTGGTGCATGGCAATGATGCGCTTGGCCGTGCCATCGCGGATGGCCTGGACCGTCAGGGGTTCCGCGACGAAGCCGGCATCAATTGCGCCGGTCTTCAGGGCGTTGACCGTATCCGGATAGGAGAGCGTCACGATCTCCACGTCGGAGAGTTTCATGTTCTCCTTCGAGAGAATGAGGCTTAACCAGTATTCGGTACCGGAACCGCGGGCGATAATGGCGATCTTCTTGCCCTTCAGGTCCGCTGGGGTCTTGACACCCTCATCGTAAAGCGACGAGCGCACAATGAGCATGTTGTCCGAGGAGCAGCGGTACTGCATGCGATCGGATACGGCGCGTACTTTCAAGCCCGAATTGATGGCGTTGAAGAACGCGGCTGAGGTGCCGACGATATTGGCATCGAGCTTGCCCTGGGATTGGACACCCAGGAGATCGTACGGGTTGGCATTCGTGGTGTATTCATTTTTGATGCCACGTTTGGCAAAGTAGCCCAACTCGTCGGCCAGGTAGAGCGGCCCGAGAGCGACGATCGGTACGTAGGCCATTGTCACCGTGGTGAGATCGCCCGCGGCCGCTTCGGTCGGTTGAGCGCTTGCCTGGGTTGGTTGGGCGCTCGCTTCGGTCGGTTGAGAGGGTACTGCCTGGGGTGTTGCCGCCTGCCCGCACGCGCTGACGATAAGCACCAAGATCATCAGCAGCGTGAGCACTGCGCTGCGAACTGCAAACCTGCCTTGTCTGTTCATCTTCTCTCCTCCGCTACGCTGGTTCACATGGGGTCGAGACGCGCGACATCGTGAGCTTTATTCCATACCGCGCCTCCTTCGCGTGCCGGCGTGCCTGTGACGTCCAGGCGTGGGTCACGCCTATAGCTGTTTCTGGGTCGCCTTCGACCACCCGAAGAAGCGGCGCTCGATGGCCAGCATCGCGTTCGTCGTCAAGAAGCCGATGGTAACGATCACGATGAGGGTTGCGTACATGTTGTCAATCTGGTAGATCTGCCAGTAGATCCAGGTTTGGGCGCCGATTCCGTCGGAGGCGGCGACAAACTCGCCCGCGACGGCGCCCAGCAGAGCCAGGCCGAGGCCCAGGCGCAGACCCGCAAAAATCGTTGGGAGGGCTCCGGGCAGGGCGATCTTCCAGAGAATCTGGCGATTACTGGCCCCAAGGTTGCGGGCCATCATCACCAGGCGCTCGTCGACCTGGCGCACCCCCGCGAGGGTGTTCACGATCGCCGGATAGAAGCAGACGATGGCTGAGAGGGCGATGATCGGCGGCGAGCCAAGTCCGAAGATCACGAGCAATAGCGGGAGTATCGCGATGTGGGGGATGGGGTAGGTCAGGGAGATCAACGGGTCGAGGAGCGCGGAGAGCCAGCCGATACGGGCCATCAGGACTCCAATTGCCACGGCTGGCACCGTACCGATGGTAAAGCCGAGCGCCACGCGGCGGATTGTGATGCCCAGGTGCTGGGCGATTACTCCCTCCTGCACGAGGTGGACTAACGCCCTGGCGATACGGCTGGGCGCCGGGAAAAAGATCGGGTCGATCACCCCGAGCGCACTGCCGATTTCCCACAGCAGGATCACCGCAATGACGGGCAAGATCGTTCCGAGCGGCGAGTGCATGAGGCGCTCAGTACGGGTCGGCCCGGTCTTGATGCGCGAGGGGGCGGCAATCTCCAGGCTTACTTCCTCGGCAACCGGCTCCGCATCGCGGCCGGCCACGCGGGCTGAGGGCGCTGGCACGCTTATGGCGCTGCTCCATTCCCCGAGTTGACGAGCGCCCGTCTCAGCAGGTCCCAGATGTGCAGGCGTAACTCGACGAAACGGGAATCACGTTCAACCTCGATCGTGCGTGGGCGTGGAAATGGCACCTCGACCTCTTCCACCAGTTGCGCCGGGCGGCTACTCAGCACGAGGACGCGATCGCCCAAGAAGAGCGCCTCTTCGATGTTATGTGTGATGAAGACGACCGTCTTCTGGTCGCGCATCCAGAGATTGGTCAACTCCTCCTGAAGGACAACGCGCGTCTGGGCATCGACCGCCGCGAAGGGTTCGTCCATCAGAAGCACTTCCGGGTCGTTGGTCAGCGCTCGGGCGATGCCGACGCGCTGGCGCATGCCGCCGGACAACTGATGGGGGTAGTGGCTCTCGAACCCCTCGATACCCATCAGCCGCAGGTGCCCACGGGCCGCCTCGTGGCGGGTCCGCTTGTCGACCCCTCGAATCTCAAGCCCAAAGGCGACGTTATCGAGGACCGTCTTCCAGGGGATGAGGGCGTACTCCTGCCACACGATCGTGGTGATCGGGCCACTGGACGTTCGTTGCCCCTTGAACTCGATTCGTCCGGCAGTGGGGCTCTCCAGCCCGCCCATCATGGTCAGGAGCGTTGATTTGCCGCAACCACTCGGCCCAACCACGCAGAGGAACTCTCGCTCTCGTACCGTGCAAGAGAAGTTGTCCAGCACTTTGAGTGGTGGCCGGTTGGGAGTGAAATACGTCTTGCTGAGCTGCTTGACCGCAACAATCATCCGCTACCCTCTCGGAAAGGACTAAAACGGTGGGCTCGCGAGCGCGCGGCAAGTGTGCGTTCGCGAACCCACCACCCAATTCTTCTGGTCGCCGTCACGGCACAAAGGAATCATGGTGCTCGAGCCACCACCGCGCGATATCGATGCGCCGGGCGAACCAAACATTCCCGAGGTTGAGCGCATACTCGATGAGCTCGCGCAGAGCGTGAGTCCGCCCCGCCTGCCCAATCCAACGCGGGTGGAGTCCGAGCGAGATCATGCGAGGATGCGTCTCGCCCTCCTCCCAAAGGTATTGGATCCCGCGGCGGCAGTTCTCGAAGTAGTCCCAGGGACTCGAGTAGCCCGGCGAGAGCACGAAGCGACCGTCGTTGTAGGTGTGCGTGTACGGAAGCACGAGATGGCGCTTCTCGCCGACGCGGACGAAATACGGGAGATCGTCGTTGTAGGCGTTCGAGTCATAGAGAAAGCCGCCTTCTTCGACCAGCAACTCGCGGGTGTGGATCCCAGGCCCGTAGCGGGTGTACCAGCCATAGGGACGAACGCCGCAGCTCTTCTCGATGGAAGCGACGGCCTTGTGGATCCGCTCCCGCTCTTCCTCGACACTCATCTCCCATGGTTCGTCCCAGCGCCAGCCGTGGGAGCACGGTTCGTGGCCGTACTCCTGGATCGCCTCGCCGACGGCCGGGTTCCGCTCCAGAGCCAGGGCGCACGCGAAGAAGGTGGCTTTGACATCGTACTCCGCGAAGAGTCGCAGCAGCCGCCAGATGCCGGCGCGGCTGCCGTACTCGTAGATCGATTCGGTGCTCAGGTCGCGGACGTCGGGTCGCATGGCGTACGCGATCTCGCCGTAGCCCTCATTGCGCCCGTCCCCATCTGGAATGTTGTACTCTGAGCCCTCTTCATAGTTCACGACCAGGCTAATCGCGAGCCGGGCGTTGTTCGGCCACCGCGCGCGCGGAATATGACGGCCATAGCCAACAAAGTCACGCTCGGTGCCCGGCCGCATCTGAGTGCGGGCTGCCTCCCTGGCCTCTTCCGGCGTCAATCGCGCCCCGTGAGCTTGTTCAGCCATCATTTACCTCCATCTTGTTCATCGCTCCCGTGCGTCTGCAGGGGACGGGCCGCGTCCGTGAGCGTTCGGATGCTCTCGAGAGCGGCAGCGTTCCGGCAGAGAGTTGCGAGAGTCGCTGCTCGCTCGGTCCCAAGGATCGGCGCGGTGAGTTCGAGGAACTTCGCATTCAACGCCTCATCGCTTGCCGGGTTCTCGGCATCACCTGGCGGCATGTCGCGGCGCTCGGCGGTCGAACTCCCGTCGTCCAGTTCAAATTCGACAAGGGAAGGCCGGGCTCCGGGATACTCACGGTCGAGGACGGGATCGATCTCGACGTGAACGCGGCGCATGAGGTCGTGCAGGCGCGGGTCGTCCAGGTCCTGCTCGTGCAGTGCCTGGAGCCGTCTGTCGGGCGAGAGCAGGCGCGCTGCCACCACAAAGGGGATACTGAACTTGGCCGCCAGCGTTGTTCGGGGCGCCTGGTCTGAGAGCTCGGCTGCCAATCCATAGGTCCGCACCGTCACCCGGCGCACAGTAGCGGTGTGGGGCAGGCGGGAGCGGATCGCGTCGACCGCTTCGATGGTCGTGATAGTATGCGCGCAGACCGGCTGGAATTTGAAATAGTTGTTGAGGATCTCGAACTCGATCTCATCGCCGTCCAGCCCGGCAGCCAATCGCTCGGGCTTGAAGGCCAACGAGCCGCGTGGCCCGAAATATTCTGTCAGCGTGCCCTGCGAGGCTGTCATCCCGGCCCGAGTGCCGTAGGCCACCGTGACGGCCGTTTGAGCGCCCATACCGGCGTAGAGGTGATGGGCCGTGACGCCGTCGGTCGCGGTGCGAGTCCAGGGCGTGAGCGTCAGGGTCGCTGCCGCCTCAATGGCCTGGACCAGCGTCGCCTGGTCGGCGTCCAGCAGTTTGGCACCGGCGACCGCCGCCGCGATGGTGGGCCAGTGGCCGTGCGCGTGGATGCCAGGGTGGAGTGGTCGCATCGCTTCGCCCAGACGCACGGCCACCTCGTAGCCGGCGACCAACGCCGTCAGGAGGGCCTTGCCGCCCCGACCTTCACGCTCAGCGATGGCCAGCAGGGCCGGGAAGATGTGGATCCCCGGATGCCCCAGCGCGCGGCGGTGCCCCTCGTCGATTTGAGTCACAGTGCAGGCGGCGGCGTTGAAGAGCGCCGCCTGTCCCGGATCGCAGCGGTGGCGGGTGCCGAGGATGGTCGCCGGCCCGGTGCGCGCGGCGCCGAGCAACTCCGTTCGGAAGGCATTCAAGAAAGGGTCTTGCGCCCCCCAGATGATGACCCCGACCATGTCGAGGAGGATGCCAGCGGCATGCTGTTGCACGCGTTCCGGCAGGCGATCATAGGTGAGGCGGTGCACGAAGGCCGCGAGTCCTTTGACCGGGCCGATCATTTCAAGGGAGGGGGAAGTATCAAGGGTTGTCATGGAATCAGGACTACCTTACCAATCACAGAACGTGCTTCGAGAAGGGCATGGGCCTCTGCGGCCGCCTCCAGAGGGAGGACGCGGTCGATGTGCGGTACCAGAGCGCCTTCCCCTACCAGGCGGAGGACGGTCTCGAGTTCCTCGCGACGCTGGCTCCGCGAGCCAAGCAGACTGAGTTCCTTGCGGAAGAAGGGGATCACGTCGAGCGGTACGACCTCGCCGCCGTGCCCCCCGCCGGTAATCAGGCGGCCTTTGGTGGCCATGCAGGCGAGCGTCGCCCTCAGAATGTCGCCGCCGATGTGCTCAACCGCCACGTCGACACCGCGCCCCCCCGTGAGACGGAGGACCTCGACGGCCAGGTCGGTCTCGCGGTAATTGATCCCGGCGAACGCGCCGCACGCCCGCGCATAGTCCAACTTTTGGTCCGAGCCTGCGGCCGCGATGATCTGTGCCCCGCGCAGCGCCGCAACCTGGACGGCCGCGCTGCCGAGGCCACCGCCTGCCCCGGTCACGAGCACCGTCTCACCGGGACGCACGGCTGCGATGGTCACGAGCATCCGCCAGGCTGTTCCAAAGGAGATCGGCGTCGCCGCGGCAGCTTCGAACGAGAGGGCGGCCGGGAGGCGAAGGAGACCACGCGCGGGGAAGACCAGGTACTCGGCGTACCCGCCGGGCATTTGAATGCCGGGCATCTGAGCGTGCGGGCAGAGGTTGTCATCTCCCGCCTGGCAGGCATTGCACCGACCGCAGGGCACGATGGGCGCGGCCAGAACGCGCTCGCCTGGTGCGACGCCGGACACTCCGGGGCCGATCGCATCCACGGTTCCGGCAGCCTCGCGCCCCAAGACGTGTGGGAGCGTGATCGGCATCCGAGCCTTGCCCGCTCGCAAATCAAGGTCGAGGTGGTTGACGGCGCACGCGCGAACGCGGATGCGTACCTCGCCTGGCCCAGGCTCCGGGATCGGCAGCGACGTCAGGTCAAGGACGCCTGGCGGGCCGTACGCGCGAAAAACCACCGCCCGCATCTCTTCGCTTGCTCCAGGGGGGTAAGCAACCACGATATTGCACCTTGTCGAGGGTGGCGTTGGCGCCATGGCCGGCCCGGCGGCAGGGCTGAGGTAAATGACGACTGTTTAGTCACAATAATCGCTTTTTGTCTGACTGTCAAGCCCCACTTCAACTGAGGGGTGCATGGGGAAGGTCTCTGGCTGGTGTTGAAGCGGGCGAGGAGCGGTGGGGAGTGGGCAGTGAACAGTGGGCAGTGAACAGTGAGCAGTGAACAGTGAGCAGTGAACAGTGAGCAGTGAGCAGTGAGCAGTGAACAGTCGTCACTGTGCACTGAATACTGTTCACTGTTCACTGGATATCGCAGCGTCCCCGCCTGCTTCATCTTGATCCAGTAGCCCCGCTGGGGTGCCAGCACCTGCAGAGTGTTGAAACTGGGATCCAGATCGGGGTAGTACGAGAGCGCGCCCCCCTCATAGCCCAGCACCGCCAGGTACTGCCCCTCGAGGCTGGCCAGCGCGGTGGTCACCGGCAGCGCCGCGCGCGGCAGGAAACTGACCAGGTTCCAGCCGGCCTCCAACTCGAGCGGCCGGTCCTCGGCCAACGCCGTCCCCACCACCCGCAGCACCGCCGAGCAGTCATCAGTGGGCTGTGAACAGTGAACAGTGAACAGTGATGACTGCTCACTGCTCACTGCTAACTGCTCACTCTTCACTGCCAACCGTTCCTTGCTCACTGCCAACTGCTCACTCTTCACTGCCAACTGCTCACTCTTCACTGCCAACTGCTCACTGTTCACTGCTAACTGTTCAC
>DOUV01000001.1:8193-8338 GCA_003520455.1 Chloroflexota bacterium
CCCTGGATCACCACGTACTGCCCCGCGATCGGGCGCTGCACCACGCCGGTGTCGCGTACCAGCGGGTCGACGTGCGACGAGATCAGGTTCCAGCCCGCGGCCAGCTGCACGTCCAGGATCGAGACCGCCTGCTGCGCCTCGGGCT
>DOUV01000499.1:0-9761 GCA_003520455.1 Chloroflexota bacterium
GGCATCCCGCGCCGGCGACGAGGCGCGTGCCCTCGGCAGCGATCAGCCGACCCTCAGCGACCTGTTCAGCGCCGCCCGCACCGAATCCGGCCACAACCTGGCGACGCTGGCCTACAAGATCGAGCCGATCCACCGTTGGGCCGACATCGTTCTCCCCGAGGATGCGCTGGCCCAACTGCGCGAGATCTGCCAGCGGGTGGCCCAGCGCCACCGCGTACTCGGCGAGTGGGGTTTCGATCGCATGCTCTCCCTGGGCAAAGGCATCAGCGCGCTGTTCGCCGGCCCCTCGGGCACCGGCAAGACCACCGCCGCCGAGATCATCGCCAACGAGTTGGGGCTCGACTTGTACAGGATCGATCTTTCCGCGGTTGTGAGCAAGTACATCGGTGAAACCGAGAAAAACCTCGAGCGGGTCTTCACCGCGGCCGAGACCGCCAACGCTATCCTCTTCTTCGACGAGGCCGATGCGCTGTTCGGCAAGCGCTCCGAGGTGCACGACGCCCACGACCGCTACGCCAACATCGAGATCGCCTACTTACTGCAGAAAATGGAGCAGTACGATGGGCTGGCGATTCTCGCGACCAATTTGCGCCAGAACATGGACGAGGCCTTCACCCGCCGCTTGCAGTTCATCGTCGAGTTTCCCTTCCCGGACGAGTCGCAGCGCTACCGAATCTGGCAGCTTCACTTCCCACCGGAAACCCCGCGTGACGAGGACATTGACTTCGACTTTTTGGCCAAACAGTTCCGGCTCTCCGGCGGCAACATCAAGAATATCGTGCTGAGCGCCGCCTTCTTGGCGGCGGCTGAGAATGCACCGCTCGGCATGGAGCACCTGCTCCAGGCCACGCGGCGCGAGTATCAGAAGATGGGCAAGCTCTGGTCCGAAGCTGAGTTCAACAGCTATCGCGAGCACGCCAGGTCGAAGGTCAGGAGAAATGATGGATCCCGAGACGGCTGATCTCATTCGCGGCCTGGTTTATACCCACAACCGCGCCAATGCCAACACCGCCGGAGTGTACGAGGCCAGCGCGGCTGTCAGTGCGCTGATCGAGTTGCTCATCGAGCGGGGTGTGCTCGACCGGCCAGCGTTCGAGGCGCGCCGGCAGGCGACCGCCGAGCACCTGCGCGACCAGTACGTCGAGCGAGGGATGGGCGTGGCCATCCAGAACTTCGGCGTCAGCAAGTACGAGTTCACGGGTGGAAGCAAGGTCGACTGTGAGTACCGCATCCACCTCTGCCGGGCGGCTTGCTGCAAGCTCCCCCTCGCGCTCTCGAAGGAGGACGTGCAGGAGGGTATCGTCCGCTGGGACCTGGGGCAACCTTACATGATCGCCCGGCAGGGGGACGGTGCCTGCATCCACCTGAATCGTGAGACCCACTGCTGCAGCGTGTACGCCCAGCGCCCAATCCCATGCCGTGGCTACGACTGCAGCAACGACAAACGCATCTGGCTGGATTTCGAGAACCGGGTCATCAATCCGCGTATCACCGATCCACAGTGGCCGCTCTGCCTGCGAGCGGAAGGTGATGAGCGTGGATGAGCGTGCGACGCGAGCACCGCAGCTGGCGCCCGGGCGACCGCCTCAGCACGAGCAGCGGGCAGGAGATTCATCTGCTCATCGACCTGCTCTGTTCGGGTATCAGGGCGTGCTGGCACTGCACCGGGCGATCGGCAACCAGGCGGTGAGCCGGCTGTTGCAGCCGGGCCAGGCAGAGCCCCTGACCAACAGGCGCGGCGATCAGACCCACCCGGATCAGGTTGCCAGCCTGGTGCAGAGTACTCAGACCGCCCCGACGATCGTGCAGGCCAAACCTCAGCCGGCCGGCGAGGGAACTCGACCCTCGCCGATCGCCGCGCCACAGCCAGGCGGGCCTGCAATGGCGTTGATTGTGGGCGACGAGACCGAGACGCTGCAGCCCGGGCAGATGCACAAGAGTGAGTTTCTCCGCGAACTGCGCACCGCCGTCTGCAACGCCGCCGAGGAGGCGCTCCGCGGCACAATCTGGTCGGCCATGGGCTGTCCTTACATCGAGCGCTGGTTCGGCTACTACGCCGAGCAGGACAGCCAGCACGTCGAGCGCGCCATCCGCAAGTACGCGCCCGAGGCCGCCGAGGTGCGAGCCGCGCGGGCCTACATTCCGATTGTCACCCGGCGCGTCCGGCGGGGCATCGCCGAGTGGGTTGCCACCGGTGAGGTCACCGGGGTGCCGGAGGAGCTCGCGAGCGCGCTGCCCGGCGGTGGGATGATGGACGTCATGGGCGGCATCGGCACGCTCGTTTCAGGAGTGGTGAGCGGTCTGGGCGGCCTGGTCTCCGGGATCGGCAGCCTCTTGTTCAAGGAGCGCAGTGGCGGCGCGCCTGCCGGAGCCGACCCCCGGGCGATCCAGGCCCAGCTCAAGTCGGGCCATGCCCTGGACGGCAGCGTGCAGACACGGATGGAGTCGGCCTTCGGCGTGAATTTCTCTGGCGTTCGCGTGCACACCGATGGCGCGGCGGCCGATCTTTCCGAACAACTCAACGCCAGGGCGTTCACGGTGGGCCGTAACGTCGCCTTCGGCGCAGATGAGTATCAACCCGGGACCCTGATCGGCGACGCCCTGATCGCGCACGAACTCGCCCACGTGGTGCAGCAGAGCGGTGCCACTGCCACGGCACCGCTGGCCAATGGAGGAGCAGCGTACGACTCGCTGGAGGAAGACGCCGATGTGGCGGCCGTGGGCGCGGTGGCATCAGCGTGGGGCGGGACACGCGGCGCGTTGTCGGACATTGGCCAGAATGCGATGCCTCGCCTTCGCTCCGGACTGCGGTTGCAGGGCTGCAAGAGCGAACGCGAAAAAGAGATCGAGCGGCTTGGAGGTCTCCAGTACAGTTTTCTTGAGGAGAAAAGAAAGAAGAAAGAGGAAGAGGAGCGCAAGAAGGCTGAGGAAGAGGCCAAAAAACGCGGCGAGGTCAAGCCGAAAATCGATGTCAAAGTGAGCCTGGATGACGTGCTCAAAGAAGAGGTGAAGAAGAGCGGCTTCACCACGCATCCCACTGATGCGTGGGACAAGCTCTCCGATGCCGACAAGAAAAATTGGGAGAACGTTCAGGTGCCGGCAGCCTGGAACAAGGTTATCGCCAGCATTAAAGGGACCGAGCTCGAGAATGTCATGAAGGGCAAGACCTATCGATTTGACCCAAGAGGCGCGTTGGAAAAGGGATATTACGCCTATCAGGATGGCAACGCGTTGGTCTTTGGCATGTCGTGGGTTCACAATGTTGAAGCCGATCCGAAAAACGCCTGGCCCAATCTGGCCCACGAAATGGGGGGTCACTTTGAATACGGCCAACCGTATGCCAGCGAAATTATGAGCGCGGCCATCGACAGGATGCCGAAGGCAGAACGTGATAAGTGGAGAAAAGATGCCGAGAGGCGAAGAGAATTTTACTTAACCTATGAGTATCCCGAGACCGAAATCTTCGCGGCCTTGCGTGAGCTGCGCTACGCCGACCCTCTCACGGGGCCGAAACCGACCTACAGTGGCCTGCATCCGTACAAGAACATCCCTAAACGGCTCAATGTCATGAAAGACGCGTTGCAGCCGGAGGTTGCGAGGGCGGTTTTGAAGGAACTCAAGCGGCGAATCGATGCGTCACCTGAGATCCTGGAGCGTGATAAGAAGTATTTTGAAGCACAGGTCCAGGCGATCTTCGCCTACACGCCGTGAGGGAGAATGCCAGGGTGGCTGACCGAGACAAAAACAAGGAGGTCGAAGAACGGCTCGTGGACCTGGCGAGTGATACCCAGATGCTCTACGACCCGGCCTACACCTGGTTCGTCGAGCAGGGCCCCGATATCACCCGCGCGCTGGTGCAGGGACTGGACGACGAGTACCTGGGCTCTGTTGGCCACGGGCGCATCTTGCGGTTGCTGGGGCACTTTGCCCAAGAGGAGACGCTCCCTGCCATTCTCAAGGCATTGCGGAAGGGCTTGAATCGTCACGATTCGATCGTCATTTTCGCGGCGATGGACGCTCTTGCTACGTTTCACACTCTCGAGGCCACCGATGCTCTCGTCGCGCTGCTGCAAGAGCATGATCCGGACATCGTCAAGCATACGGCACTCCTCCTCGGACAGACGGGCGATTCGAGCGCTGTCGGACCCTTGGTGCGGCTGCTGGCGGCCGAGAGTCCCTCCATCCGGTACAGTGCCGTCCAGGGATTGGTCCAGTTGGATGATCCGGCGGTTCGCACGGTCCTTCAGCACCATCGCCAGCGCGAGACGGATCCGGAGGTCCGCGAACTCATCGAGTCGGCGCTGGCGGGGCAGTAACAGTGAATCGCGTTGGCGCTCACTGTTCCCACCCACGATTCGCGGTGGCTCATCGGCCCGCCGGCGACTGGATCAGCCGGTACACTGAGGCCCATTGGACTGAGCATTATGATGTTTCGCAAAGGATCTGATCGCCACCTGAATAGCCTGCTCCACCCACAAGTTCATCTTCTTGGGCGAGTGTGGCCCAGCTTTCAGGTCTGGGGCGCGGCGGGCCTGGCGCTCGCCATCCCCCTCGTCCTGATGCTGTCGAAGTCGTTGGGACTGTCGCTCGGGGTCATGACGGCGATCATTCCGGTGGCGCTGGTGACCTTCTTCGGGCTGGCGATCGTCACCAAGATTATCACCGGGGAGGAGCGGCTCACGCACTACCACCATGTCATCGCGGTGCTGGTCGCAGTCACACTACTGGTGTGGCTCCTCCGCCAGCCCGTCCTGCCCTATCTCGACGTGACCGTGCTCGGGGTGGGTCTGTTCGTGGCCGTCGGGCGCGTGGGCTGCCTCATGATGGGCTGCTGCCACGGCCGGCCACACCGTTGGGGCGTCTGCTACCGTGAGGAGCACACGGCGGCCGGATTTACGCCTTCCTACGTGGGTGTGCGCCTCTTTCCGATTCAAGCGGTCGAGTCGTTGTGGGTCTTGGGCGTTGTGCTCCTGGGCAGTCGCCTGCTCTTGCGTGGTCAGCCGGCTGGCACAACCCTGGCCTGGTACATCGTCAGCTACGCGACGGGACGATTCTACTTCGAGTTCATGCGCGGCGACGCGGAGCGCCCGTACCGCTGGGGGTTCTCGGAGGCGCAGTGGACCTCGATCTTCCTTGATGGCATGGTCGTCCTGGCAGCATGGGCAGGGTTGCTCCCGTGGCACGTCTGGCCCGCAGCCGCCTCTGCCTGCCTCGTCGGGACGGCGATCACCGTTGCTTTGGTAAGGCGGTCTTCCAGCGGGGCCCGCTATCGGATCCTGCGTTCGTATCACGTGCAAGAGGTCGCCGAAGCCGTTGAGATGGCATCCGACCGCGCACCCGAAATGCGGCTCCTCGGCGGACAGGATTCCATCCCGGTCGACATCTGCATCGCGCCGACCTCGCTGGGATTCCAAATATCGGCCGGCAAAATCCGAACGGAGACAGGCTACATCTTTCACTACGCCCTCTCCTCCCGCAATGAAACCATGAGTGCGGCGACGGCACGAACGCTGGCAGGGGTAATCCTTCAACTGAAGCACCATCTCGGTCCCACGGAGCTGATCGAGGGACACCAGGGTGTATTCCATCTGCTCTACACGGCAGCAGAGGGGTAAGATGGTTGATCACACACCGGTGAAAACCGCCGGCCACCAGTTCCGAAGGCAGGCCGAAGGTCCGTCACCGGAGATTTCTCACCGGTCGGGGCCGTCGAGCCCTTATGCTGGTGTTCTTGCCCTGCAATGCGCAGCCGGCAACCAGGCCGTGAGCCGGTTGCTACAACCGCGGGGCATCGATGGCCCGAGAATCCGGCGCACTGGCGTCCGCGCCGCCGGAGGCGACCAATGCGCCCACTGCCGGGAAGAGAACGAGGGACAGGCGCTGCAGCGCACGACGATCGCGCCGGGCGCGTTCCTTCAGCCCAAGTTGAGCGTCGGCCGGCCGCAGGATGCCCATGAGCAGGAAGCGGACCGAGTCGCCGACCAGGTGATGCGCGTGCCTGGCGCGCAGCGACGCCCGGGCTGTGGCTGCAGCGGAGAATGTCCCAAATGCCAGGCAGAACAGCGGGGCCAGAGCCACCGGCCCGTACAAACGAAGGGCGTCCGGGCCGATGACGCCACGAGAACCGAAGCATCCCCCATTGTCCATGACGTGTTGCGTACACCCGGTCATCTGCTTCACCGGGCTATCCGCACCTCCATAGAGCGGCGCTTCGGCCATGACTTCAGACATGTGAGAGTGCATACAGATGCAGGGGCAGCGAAATCAGCGCGCGAGGTAAACGCGCTGGCGTACACAGTCGGGCGCGACATCGTGTTCGGGGCGGGGCAGTATGCACCCCAGACTCCGGCAGGAAGAAGGCTGCTAGCGCATGAGCTTACGCACGTTGTGCAGCAAGGGCAGGCAACGGCTCCGCCGCGCCAGATGGACAGAGCACCTCGTGATACCGTCGAGGGAGAGGCAGAATCGTCTCGCACAAACATGAAGCCTCTCCCTGCGACTGTTACTCGAGGTGGAACCTCGACGGTGCTCCTTCAACGAAAAAAGGATCCGTTCGAGCTTGTCGGCGCCGCAGGGCGCGCTATCGGGAAGGGGATTGGTGCTGCCAGCGAGTTCTTGAAAACGCAGGTCAGACGCGGGGTGAAGGCCACCTCGGAATTCGTCGCAGAACCGGAGGAGGACCGAGAGACGCTGGTGAAGATGGTTGATGACCCGGCTGTCGCGCACGAGCAGTGGAAGAAAACCTCTCCCGGTGGACGCCGCGCTGTTCTAACCGCGATGCGCAAGAAGTATGGCGAGGATTGGGCTGACGAGTTCATGACGCGCCAGGAGAGCGGCGCTGTCAAGCCGAGATTCTTCGCCTACGGACGAGCGCCAGGGATTGCGGACCTCAGGGATGAAGGTTTCGCACTTGCATCAGCGCTCAAAATGACGCCAGAGTCAAGATTTGAACGTTGGGCGCACCCCGACGGCTCGACCGCCCAAATGGTGCGAGAGATCAGGAAAGAAGAGCCGCTTGAGGAACCGCCCTCGGCTTCGGAGCTCTTGCCGTCGGAGGAACCAACCAGGGAAGAAGACGAGGAAGAGGCCCCGGTAGACCTCCCCCGTGAGGAGATCGTAGAACTGAGCGGAGTCGAAATACCGGAGGAAGAGTTCGTAGGATCAGAAATCGTCAAAGAAGAAGAGGATGGCAGGCGCACAATCAAGGTTACGACAACCAGGTTCACCATGACACTGTCCTGTCGACCTGATGACACCTGCACGCCCCTCATTGAGGTCCGAGAAGAATAACAGAACGGGGCGGAGAGAAGCAAAGAGAGAAAGGCGTCGAGAAGGTCCCTTCGCTGCTCCAATAGACACTGCAATGAACGTGGGACGAGACGCCCATGGTGCCCGGCAGAGCCGTCCCGCGACCTCGAACGAACCTGAGAAGGCCAGAATGCCGAATCCTGTTCTATCAAAGGCCACTGAGCCTCAGAGCCAGCCCAAGACGGCAGACCGCTCGCTGGAGGGAATGAGCGCACAGGGTCTGGCGAGCCCCTACGCTGCCATCCTCGGTCTGCAGCGCGCGGCGGGCAACCGTGCGGTCACTCAATGGCTGCGATCGAGCGTGGGGCACCTGGCGTCCCAGGGAGATGGAACACCGGGCCTCGCAGTCCAGGACGCCCAACCAGTACAGGTCGCTCAGAACGCGCCCACGAGCATACAAACCAAGCCTCGTGATGGTGACGCAGGCACTCAACCCGTTCAGGGCACCGAGCCGGAGGCGGCTGGCCCTCCAGGCGCACTGATCGTGGACGAGGGGGCCGAAGCTCTTCAACCCGGGCAGATGCGCAAGAGCGAGTTCCTGGCCCAACTGCGAGGAGCCGTTTGCCAGGCGGCAGAAGAGGCCCTCGCCGGCACCATCTGGTCGGCCATGGGCTGTCCCTACATCGACCGCTGGTTCAGTTACTACGCGGAGCAAGACAGCCAGCACGTCGAACGCGCCCTCCGCAAGTACGCCCCTGAGACAGCCAGTGCGCGGACCGCGCAGGACTACATCCCCATCGTAACCGGGCGGGTGCGCAGAGGCGTCGCTGAGTGGGCCCGGACAGGCGAGGTCAGCGGCGTGCCGTCAGAGTTGGCGGCGGCGATGCCCGCCGAGATGGGGCTCGCGGGAGGCATCCTGGCGGGGATCGGCAGCGCGATCTCAGGGGTGGTGGCTGGCCTTGGGAGCCTGGTCTCGGGAATCGGCAGCCTCCTCTTCAAGGGGCGCGAGGGTGGCGCCAGTGAAGTCGGCGATCCGCGGGCGGTTCAAGCCCAACTCAGTGCGGGGCACTCGCTGAATTCCCACCTGCGAGTGCAGATGGAATCGGCCTTCGGGGCGGACTTCGGAGGGGTGCGGATTCATACCGATTCGAAAGCAGCAGCGTTGTCCGACCGGCTGAACGCCCGGGCGTTCACGGTCGGAGAGGACATTGCCTTTGGAGCGGGCGAGTATCAACCCGGCAACCCGATTGGCGAGGCCCTCATTGCGCATGAACTCGCCCATGTCGTACAGCAACGAGGGGCACGTTCCGCCGCACCGATGCAAAAGGGCGGGGCAGAGTACACGGCGCTTGAGGAAGACGCGGACACGACTGCGGTGGGTGCGCTGGTCTCGCTCTGGACCGGGACCAGGGGAACGTTGGCCGATATCGGCCAGAATGCGGGGCCACGGCTGCGATCCGGGCTGAGGTTGCAGGGGTGTAAGACCCCGGCACCCAAACAGGCGGGTGAAACGCTCGATGTGGACGCAATGTGGACTGCCGAAGGTTTGATGAAGATCTTCTTCAGCAAGGGAGATCAACGCGTTGTCGAAACGATTATTCGCGAGGGGTACACGATCATTCGTTTTGAGACCGCCTACGACACCTGGAAATACGACGATGGGCGTGAGGTAGAAGTGGAAATCACCGGTTTGCGGGGCAACACGAACAGACAGAAGAAAGAGATTCGGATACGCGCGGGTCTCACAAATCAGGAGGCGGCGACAGCGTTGTTCCACGAGGTGGGACACGTGACCAGCAACGTCAAGGACTACCTGGAGCAGGAAATTGCGGTCCGTATCGAGACGGAGAAATTCTTGATCAAACATGGTTGGCCTCCGTTTGAGCCCAACTACCGCAACCCGGACGGGACCGTCAACGAGCAAGCAATCAGAGACGATATCATGGGTTCATCGCACTACAACCCCATTGGACGTCATAGAATTCGTCGCCGGTACGAGGGGGAGAAGAAGGTCGAAGGCTGGAGGCTTCCATAGAACTTCGTAGACCCTGACGTAGGGGATAGGCGAGGGCAATGCCCTCGCCCACCTGGCGCACCCTGTTCTGATTTGAGCGAACCGAGAAAGGCAGCGGTTACAGCAACATGGGAATGAGCGACATGATCGAGGTCGAAGCTACCGTGATCGAGTTCATACCGAATGCCATGCATGATGAATTCGATTCCGGGGCCTTCGCTTCGTACGATGCGACCAGACTTCGCCTTCTGGCGCCCCCGCACCTCCGGGGAAACACACTGACGATCTATCACAACGAGAGCCCTGCCGCGACGAGTCCCTGGAGGGAGATCAATCGAAAGATGCGCTTCTCGATGAAAGAAGGCGATCTCAAGGGTGAACAGCTCTTGTTCGATGGAGCTGTATACGACGTGCGAGATGCGACGTAACCAGCCCCGTTCGGGCCAGATGGTACTCACTCACGCCTGGTTCCGGCGATGTGCCATCGACAGTGATTCGA
>DOUV01000499.1:9878-10383 GCA_003520455.1 Chloroflexota bacterium
GGTGGCGCCTCACTGGCCGAGCCCCGTCTGGCGGAACCGGCCGATCCCTATGCCGGTGTGCTGGCTCTGCAGCGCGCCGCCGGAAACCGGGCGGTCACCCGGCTCTTGCAGGGCCACACGGCCACCCGGCCACCTCGGGGCAAGAGCCTCTCCACCCTCGTCCGGTCTGCGCTGAAGCGCGACGGTGGCCATCCCCTCGACCCGGTGACTCGAGCCGTCATGGAGTCGCGCTTCAGGCACGAGTTCTCGGCGGTGCGTCTGCACACCGGCGCGCCTGCGGCCAAGACGGCGCAGACGTTGCACGCGCGGGCATTTGCGGTGGGACAGGATCTCTTCTTCGCGCCCGGCGAGTTTCGACCCGCAACGGCCGAAGGGCAGAAATTGCTGGCGCACGAGTTGGCCCACGTGATCCAGCAGCGGGGCGCATCCGGTGCCCCGCGGGCGCAACTGGACCTCGGCGCACGTGGCGACCGCTACGAGCGAGAGGCCGAAGTGGCCTCTCAAG
>DOUV01000810.1 GCA_003520455.1 Chloroflexota bacterium
ATCGGTTCCCCAGCCGACGACCCCAAGCACACCGGCGCGCGGATCGTTGGCGGCCAACGCCTGACGGAGCTGGGCCGCTTCCGCGCCCCCCTCGATCGCGCGAATCGCGCCGCCCGCGAACTCACAGCGGATCGGCGAGCGCAGCATCAGTCCCCATCCCAGGAAGACATCACCCGGTTCCAAGACGAGGGTGCCCTCGGCGCTGTGCTCGTGAGGGGCGCAGGCGACAAGCCCCGAGGGCCATTGATCCCAACGTCCCGGTTCGTCGGCCATGCCATAATAGGCGATACCCGGTCTCCCCGTCTTCTGCACCCGCAGGTCGGTTCCGCTGGCAGAGGTGATGTGGACCTCGTGCGCCTCGGTCAGGCGGCGTGCGCCCTCCCGGCTGCGCTCGCGTACAGTGGGATCGGGCAGCAAGACCTGGAGCACGTCGAGGGGCTCGGCCACGCGCAGGATGCGGGTGCCATGCTCAAGGGCGCGGTTCAGGGTCGAGCTGTAGGCATGCACCCCCACCGAGACCATGTCCACGACCAGATCGTGCTCTTCCCACGCCCTCTGTAGAAAGCGAGACGCCCTTTCCGCCCGGGCCGCTGACACGGTCAGCGTCGAGGCCTCGGCCTCCAGCTCCAGCGCGGCCGCAAAACAGGCCCCGGTGTAGATCGGGTTGAAGACGGAGTCAGTGTGGATCAGGACCCGCTCACCCCGCCGCAGCGCGGAAAGGCTCAAGACGTGCCGGAACAGTGGCACGAGCTCGCTCGCGGCGGAGGGCGTGAGGGGAAAGGCGCGCATACCTAGCCGATCAACTCGTCCAGAACCTTTGCCAGCATTGACTGCGCCAGTAGCATGGGCCAGTTCACGCTGCTCTGGATGGTCAACTCCATCTGTGCCACCACTACCGCCATCTCGTACGCCGCGGCCTTGGGCGCGGCCATGTAGTATGGTGGCATCAGCGTGTCTTTGAAAAGCCCCACGAACTCGCTTGCTGCCGCCGGAGAGGCAGGTAATTGGCTCATCGTTCTTTATCTGGGCAGTGCCCGCCGGCTTCTTGAGAAGATGCACTGTCACCACCACGCATGCTGGCCAGCGCGTCACGCGCGCGTGACATATGACGGTAAATGGCTTCCCGCGCCGCCTGTGGGTTGCCAGCCGCGATTGCCTCCACGATGACCTCGTGATCCCGTAGCGACCGCTCGGCTCGACCGGGAATTCGAAGCAGCGAGTGGCGCGGGCCAAAGAGCGTGGCGACGATGCCATCGCCCAAGAGCTTCAGAAAGATGTTGCCGCTGGCCTCATACAGCCGGCGGTGGAACTCGCGGTCGGTATTGGTGGCTTCCACCAGGTCGTCGCGTTCGACGTAGAACCGCATTCTGGCAACCGCCTCACGCAGCCCGGCGATTGCCTCGGGCGTCGCCCGTTCTGCAGCTCTGGCAGCGGCGTGGCTCTCCAGCATCTCGCGCACCTCGATGACGTCCAGCACCTCGTCGCGGTGCTCCTCGAACCAGTTGAGCAGACCAGGTAGGATGTCCGCCTGCGGGACGGTCCCGATCACGAAGCCACCTTTGCCGGGCTGCACTGCGATCAGTCCCTGCGACTCCAGCACTCGCAACGCTTCGCGCACCGAGGCGCGGCTGATCCCGAGTTGTCCCATCAACTCGCGCTCGCTCGGCAGCTGCGAGCCAATAGTCAACCGCCCGTCTTCGATGAGTGCCGTGATCTGGGAGACAGCAATCTCCGACAGACGCCGGGCTCGAATAGGCTGAAGAACTGTATCGCCACTGTCAGGCTGGGAAGACACCATACCAGAACAAATCCCTTTTGGATCATTGGGAGCGGGAGTGCAAGCAGCACAGTCGTATATACCTGGCAAAACCGTCTATGTATGCCCCTGCCGGCAGGAACGGGGCGTGTTCCCCGAAACCCTCTTTTCCCAATTCTCTTTGTTTATCGGAACAGGGCGGGCGCCGGTCGCAGCCCGCCCTGTCTTGGTACCGACTAAGACGGAAAGCCCGTCCGCGCCGCTGCCGACGGCTCCTCACCCTTGTACTTCAATTCGTCAATTACGAACTCCCCGCGCTCCATAATCTGGATGTCGTCCACCCAGTAGGAGTTCCAGCGACAGGGGAAGTCGTGGTGCGCGCGGCTGCGTGTTCGCGCCCCGGGGAAGATACCTACGTTCGCGCCGAAGGCGATCTGCATGTTGCCGTAGTAACACTCGTTGTCCTGGCCGGGCTTGAGCCAGTCGGCGCGTTTCTCGCATCCCCATCCGACGTGGGCGACGCTGTAGGCGTTCGGGTCGTTGAACTTGCGGAACCACTCGTTCAACAGGTCGGCCTCGAGCCCGCCGGTGATCTTGGTTATACGCCCGTCCTTGATCTCCATGTAGACTGGGTCCCGGACGTATTGCTGCAGGACGAGCATCATGTCGCCCGGTCCCACGACCAGGACGCCATCACCCTTGTCCTCGATCGGAGCACAGTTGACCATCCCAGCCGGCCAGATATCCCAGCGCCCGGGCTTGTCCGCGATACTGTAGATTCCCAGCGCCTCGCGACCTTCCTTATACAGCGTCAGATCCGTGCCATGCGGCGAGGTAATGCGCATCGTCTTGCCGGCTGTCATGACCTTCTGGCCAGCTTCCACGCGCCGGCGCATTTCCTCAGTCGGAATCAGGCGCCGCATGACTTCTTCCGGCACGGCGATGCGCATTATCCGCGTTCCGGCATCCAGGGCCTCACGCATGATGTTGCCGTACGCGTGCGGGCCCGACGACATGTCAATTACGATATCGGCCCGCCTCCAGGCATCTACGACCGCCCGCTCCGGGGCACGCGGGTGGACGATCTGGAAGACGTCTGCGCCCAGCGCCAGCGCCGCGCCCATGAAGGCCGCGGGGTAGTGCGGATAGGAGCCACTGTCGCTGTGCAGCAAGACGTGGTCGCCCTCTTTCACCTGGCAGAGCTCGAGATGGCGTTTGAAGAGGTCTACGAGCTCGGCGGTGGCCGAGTAGGCGATGGGTAGACGTTCCGGCATGATTGAGCCTCCTTATGGTTGGGTCGATAGGACTGGGTTGGACGCGCCTGGTCTCGTAGAGCACTCACGGGTTCTCCATTGGCTGTGCGCCGTCAGCGAGTTTCCATGAATGCCCTCCGAATCGCTAAGGTGTGTCGCTCGACGTCAGCACTTTACGGTTCCAGGGCTGCAATCACAGCTTGCACGGCTGCGCCTGGCCTCGGGATCGGATAGCCCTGCTGGGCCAGTAGATACTCGAACACGGAGACGAACTGCACCAGGTAGGAGGGCTGGGCCGAATGGCTCTGGATTCCGACTCGCCAGACCCGGCCCTTCCAGCGTCCCAGGCCGCCGCCAATGTCAATGCGGAAGGGGCGCAGCAGGCCGTGGCGGACGCGCTCGCCGTCAATCCCTTCTGGCACGCGAACAACTGTCACCGACGGCAGGCGGGTCTTGGGCGACGCCAATATCTCCAGCCCGAGCACCTCCAGCGCGGCTACCAGTGCGTCGCGCCGGTTGCGGTGCCGTCCCTCGCGGTAGGCCATGCTCTGTTCGTAGGCCAATTCCAGCATCTCAGTCAGGGCATAGATCAGGGGCGCAGGCACCGTCTGGTGGCGTCGCTCATCGGAAGCGTAGCTCCGCAGGCCGGCCAGGTCGAAGTACCAGCTTCGCACCGGCGTTTGGCGCTCTTCCACTCGCCGCGCTGCACGTGGGCTGAAGGTGACGAGCGCCAGCCCCGGATAGGCGCTCAGGCCTTTCTGGCTGCCGGTCCAGCAGCCATCCAAGCCCCAGGTATCCACCTGGACCTCGACCAGCGCAGTTGTCGAAGAGACGTCAACAACACAGAGCGCGCCGTGACGATGCGCGAGCTCCGCGATCTCGGATAGGGGCTGCAGGACACCCGTCGAGGCCTCGCCGTGGACTAGTACCATGAGCCGTGGCCTGTGTTCCGCCAGTACCGGCTCCAGTGCCCGCGGGGTCAGAATCGTGCCCCACTCGGCCGTGACCCGTATGACCTGCGCCCCCGTGCGCTCGGCCGCGTCCGCCAGCCGCTCGCCAGAGTAGCCGGCAACGCCCACGACGGCGGTGTCGTCCGGCTCGAGCAGGTTAACCAGCACCGCTTCCATGCCGGCCTCTTCCGTGCCGGCAAAGATGAAGGTGTCGTCGTTCTCGGTGTGCCAGAGGTTGCGCAACAGTGTGCGCGCCAGCTCGAAGACCTGCAGGAAGTCGGGGTCGTTGGCGCCTTCGAGACAGGCAATCAATCCCTGGCGCGCGCGGGGCGAGGCGTTACTCAGATCGGGTCCAAAGAGCGTGCGCTCGGGCGGATTGAGGCGCCGGTAGGGGATGCTGGTCACGCGCCACCTCGCTTGTGGCGTAGCGCCTCCACCACGAACTCGCCCTCGGCGAGCACCGGCCGCCCGTCCAACGCAATGTTGTTGCGAAGGCAGTCGAAGTCAATGTGAGCGGGCACATCATTCGTGCCGCCCAGGAAGGAGGTGTCGCGCCCGAACGCGATCTGCATCACCCCGTAGAAGGACTCAGTATCATCAGTCCCACCCGGCCCTTTACTGGCGAGGCGGTTCCAGAGCGCACGGTGGTCGCAGCCCCAACCGACGTGCGAGATGTGGTAGGCGCGCGGGTCATTCCAGGACTCGAACCATTGCCTGAGGAGCTGCGCATCGAGCCCGCCCTCGATCTGGGTAATGACACCCTCCTCAACCGTCAGCGTCACCGGCGTGCTGACGTAGCGCTGCATCGAGAGCATGATGTCGCCCACGTCCACGACGATACGCCCGTTGGTGCCCGGCCGGTTGGCGCCTACGACCACCAAGCCCATGGGCCAGTGGTCCCACGTGCCGGGCTTGTCCACGATCCCCCACAGCCCGAAGGCCTTGCGGCCCTCCTTGCTCACGACGATGTCGGTTCCGGCGGCCGAGGTAATGTGAAACGTGCGGCTCTTGTCAACCATCTGTTCCGAGAGCCTGGCGCGATCGCGCACGACAGGATCGGGCGGCATGCGCAGGAGTACGTCCTCCGGCTCAGTCACGCGCAGGATGCGGGTTCCGGCCTTGAGGGACTCCGTGCGCAGCGGGCGGTAGATGCTGGTCCCGTAGGAGGCCAGGTCAATGACGAGATCGCAGTTCTTCCAGGCGTCGAGGATCACGCCTGTCTCGATCGGGACCGAGTTGGCCGGGACGACCAACTGGAAGGAGATTGCGCCCAACTCCTGCGCCGCAGCCATGAAGGCGACGGCATAATGGGGTGGGCTGTGCTGGTCGGCGTAGACCATCACCGTGTCGTCGGGCTTGACGGCGCACTGTTCGAGCACGTTGTGAAAGAGTGGCACAAGCTCCGTCGCCGCGCCGGCCGAGGGGCGGTATTCCCACATTGCCATGGCGTCCTCCTACTTCAACTCATCAATCAGGAACTGCCCGCGCTCCACGATCTTGAGATCGTCCAGGTAGATGGTGCAGTGGCGGCACGGGAAATCCATATGGGCACGCGTGCGGTTCTTGCCGTTGAAAAGCGCAGTATTGCTCCCGAAGGCAACCTGCATGTTGCCGTAGAACGACTCGTTATCCTGGACCGCCGGTTCGAGGGTATGGGCTACCAGGCGGTTCCAGTCGGCGCGGTGGTCACAACCCCAGCCAATGTGGGCCATGCGGTACGCATCGTCCTCACCGTACCAGCCAAACCAGTCTTTCAGGAGCAGGGCGTCGGCGCCGCCCTCGAAGTTAACGATTCGGCCTTCGCGCAGCGTGATCCGAACCGGCTCGGTGACGTAGCGCCCCATGCGCAAGATGACGTCGTTGACGTCCAGGACCAATACGCCCTCGGCGCTCGTCTCGTCCGGGCCACAGGCCACCAGGCCGCAGCCCCAGTGGTCCCAGCGGGCCGGTTCGTCGGCGATGCCGTAGAGCGGGAGCGTGACGCCGCCCTTTTTCCGCACCGTGAAATCCGTGCCCGCCGCGGAGGTGACACGCAGCGTCTCGGCAGCCTCGAGCAGTCGTGCGCCGGCTTCGGTTCGTGCCCTCACGACCGGGTCGGGGAACAGGCGCATGAGAACGTCTAGCGGCTGCCCAACGCGCAGCACGCGCGTCCCAGCTTCGAACGCGGCGGCGTTGAGCATTGAATAGGCGTGGGCCAGGGTCGAGACCATATCAATGACAATGTCGGCGTTGCGCCAGGCATTGGCGATTGGACCGGTATCGCGCTCCGGAACGACGGACGAGACTGTGATCTGGTAGGCCTCCGCACCGAGCTCGAGGGCTGCGCCCATGAAAGCTGCGGGATAGTGCGGATTCATGTGCGTGTCGGCGTAGAGTAGCACCGTCTCTTCCGGTCGAACCCGGCATAGCTCGAGCATATGGCGGAACATCGGGACCAGCTCAGTAGCTGCGAGGTACGAAGAGGGAAAGCGTCGCAAAGCCTGCTCCTTATCGGCGGGGAATGACAAGCGCCTGGTCTGACCAGTATACTGGGTAACTTCAGTCTACTACGAAAGCGACAGGATGTCAATGGGCACGGGTTGCTTCGTCTTGACCTTCTCGCTTTCTCACAGTACAGTTAGGGACAGCCTCCGCCATCTGGACCGGAACCGGTGCGGGCCGAGGGGGCTGTGTGGCACAGAACTTGCCGTGACCGCGACTTACCCCCCATCGCTTGCGCAGGACACACCTGCCACCCGCGCCGCTGCGGTCATACGAGATGGGAAGGCCGAAGAGGAATACGTCGTCATGCCGCCGAAACGTGAAGCAACCGCTGTTCTCCAGCCAATCCGAGCGAGGCGACTCTCGGAAACTGTCGTTGCGCAGATCACGACGTTAATAGATGAGGGTCGCCTCAAAGTGGGGGACCCACTGCCGAGCGAGCGAGAACTGATAGAGCAATTGAGCGTAAGCCGGGCATCAGTGCGAGAAGCATTGCGGGTGTTAGAGTCTCAGGGACTGGTTGCCGTCCAGCCTGGCAAAGGCGCGGTTGTCGTCGGTACGGCGCCACACACCGATATACTGCCTGCGGTGCTCGCCTGGTTCGAGGAGCACCGCGACGAAGTGCTTGACATCCTCGAGGTGCGCGAGATGCTGGAAAGCCGCGCGGCTTTTCTCGCTGCGCAGCGGGCCCCCCTTGAGACTCTCGAACGGATGCACGCCGTCCTAGGTACCATGCGCAAGGCAGTCGAGCAGGGCGAGCTTCTCGGGGCGACCCACATGGATCGGGAGTTCCACCGCCTCCTCTATGAGGCCAGCGGCAATCATTTCCTCAAGTTGCTGGCCGACAGCATTGTCGTCACCTTGCTGGGGACGCGCTACACTATCCTGCGAGTCCCGGGCCGGGCTGAGATGTCTGTTGATCAGCACGAGGCGATTGTTGACGCCATTGAGGCGCGCGATCCCGAGCGGGCCCGCGAGGCCAGCTTAGCGCACATGACCAGCGTGCGCCGGGCACTGCAGGAGTTGCACGTTAAGTCCTGAGACGGCCTCGCCCCGTCTCCACTGCGAAGAGACTGACCAGAAACTCTCTCGCGACGAGGGCCACCCCATTGATGAAGAAGGGCAGCCGAATTTCGTGACCATCTCGATACGCTCTGGCCAGAGCAGCTCGAAGCGCGGATGAATGCAGCGCTCCGCTTGGCCTGGCCGCAGTTCCATCAGGTCGGGCTCCGCGGCGGTACACGCCTCTGTACGGTCCGGGCAGCCGGGCGGCAGGTTGGTGGCATCCGCAAGCGCGCCCTCGACCCGCGGGCGCTGGCGCGTCAGAATCCACCAGCGGCACTGTATTCAGCAAGGCAGGGGCATTGGGGTGCAGCGCGCCCTGCCCGCTGCACCCCAATGCCTATAGCCGCTTAGCGGAACGCTGGGAAGATCGCATCGGCGAAGGTGCGGATACTGTCTTTGTGCTGCTCCACGGTGCCGGGAGGCATGAGCACCGACACCTGCGTCACCCCGGCTCGCTCGAGCGTGCGGATGCGTCGAGCGACTTCGCCGGCATCTCCAACAATCGTGAAGGTGTCTATGCACTCCTCGGTAACGTGCTTCGCCGCCTGCGGGATCCCCTCGACGTAAGCCGACTTGATCATCTCGACCGTCTCGCGAGGTAAGCCGACTGCATTCAGGACCTCCATTGGGGCGCCGCCGATGATGTGGGCTACGACCGGTTGCAGGCCGCGCAGCGCAGCCTCACGATCCTCCGTGATGTGGATCGTGACCCAGCTTACAGCCTCCATGCGTTGCGGATCGCGCCCCGACCGAGTTGCCCCTTTCCGGACCTGCTCCCAGGCATACTCGATCCCCTTCGGCGTGCAGAGGCCACCGATGATCACGCCGTCGGCGACCTCGCCGGCCGCCTGGAGGACGTACGGGCCGCGGCCCGCGATGTACAGGAGGATGTCGGGGCGCGTCTCGATATCCATGCGGACGCCTACCGCCTGGTAGTACTTGCCCTGGACGTTCGCGACCTCGCCTGACAGGAGCGCTCGGACGACCTCCACGAATTCGCGGCATTTTGGTCCCGCGTGGGAGCTATCCAGCCCCAGCGGATTCAGCAGTTCTTTGCGGTTTCCGGCGCCGACACCCAGATGCGCGCGCCCGTTCGACATCTCGTCCACCGTTGCGATGCCGCGAGCGGCCATGCCGGGGTTGCGGGTGTAGGGGTTGGTGACCCCCATCCCAATCTGAATGCGATCCGTCGCCAGGGCCAGCGCGGCCATAATCGCGTATGGATCATGAAAGAAGGTCTGGTCCGGAATCCACGCGAAGTCATACCCGAGGTTCTCGGCCAGTTGCACCAGTTCGACATGGTTGCGGTAGTGTTCCGCCGGGACGTGCCCGAACCCAAATTTCATCGTTGCTCCTCACTCACCATCAACCCTCTCGACATCGCCCTCGCGGTACTTCGCAAATTTAGATTCGTCCAGGTCCAGCCCGAGACCGGGGCCGTCGGGGACGACGAGGGCCCCCTCCTTCATCGGCAGAGGCCCTTTGCCAAAATCATCGTGCAGCAGGTACTGGCCGCCCATCTCGCACCCCAGGTCAATCGCAGGCGAGGAGGCCGCCAGGTGCAGGCCAGCCGAGGCGCCGATAACGCTCTCGAGCGCGCCGCCGACGTAGCCGCGCATGCGATTGGCCTCCGCAATTGCTGCCATTTTTTTGGAGGCTGTCAGGCCACCGGGACCGATGACGTAGATGCTGACGTAATCGGCAGCCCGCTTCTGGGCGATCACAGCCAGATCTTCAGGGGATTTGGCCGCTTCGTCGGCCATGATGGGAATACCCGACTGGCGGGCGACTTCGCTCATGCCTTCGAGGTCGTCGCGATGCACGGGCTGCTCCATGAAGTCTACCCGGTAGGGCTCCATCTTGCGCAGCACTCGCAGGGCAGTCTTCAGATCGTAGGCCTGGTTGGCGTCGGCCCGAATGCTAATCCCGTCTCCGACGGCCTCGCGCAGGGCCCTCACCATCTCCACATCCTCGTCGGCATTGGGCCGCCCGACCTTGACTTTCAGGATGCGCCAGCCCCGCTCGACCATGCGGACCCCCTCCTCCACCGCCGTCTTGATATCCACGATCGGAAGGGACCAGCTTAGCGGGATGCTGCCGCGGACCTTGCCGCCGAGGAGGTTGTAGACCGGGGTGTTCAGCGCCTTCCCGGCCAGGTCGTAGGCCGCCATAACGATGGCCCCTTTGGCTCGGCGGTTGCCTGGAACTGCTCGATCCAGCGCCATGCCCAGCCCCTCCTGACTCATCGGATCCTTGGCGAGGATCGCCGGGATGAGCTTGTGCCGAAGGACGACGCGAACGGTATGGGGCGTCTCGCCGAGCTGTGAGTGGCCTACCATGTGTGGGGCCTCGCCATACCCGAAGGTGCCATCGTCGGCGATCAGCTTTACGACGACGTTCTCCTGAAAATGGGTCGTGCCAATCGCCATCTGGTGGGCGCGTACCACCGGAATCCGCGTTGATTGGACCTCAACTGCGACAATCTTCACGGGTAACTCTCCTTTTCATGTGCTGCTGTCAATTTTCGCCCGGCAGTGGTTCTCCCGTATTGTGATATTGGTGGCGAATGTCTGCATGCGGCTAGATCACGCGGCCGGTTGATACACTCGATCAAGCACCCTGGGTCGGGTCGCGGTCTTCTTTTCGCCCGCGAGCCAGCGGAGGATGCGCACGACAGTGATGGCGGCCATGGTCATGAGATGCTGGAGATGGGTACGGGCCTGGCCAACGTAACGTGGGCGGCGCAGATCACAGGAGCAAATTCCTTGTGCACGCGTTCCCTCGACACCGGTGCGGGCCGCGGAGATCGTCGACAATGCGGCTGCCCGCGTCCGTTGACGCCCAACAGCAGCGCCTCGTGCTACGTTTGAGGTTGGACGGTGATAGCGCGGCGGAGTGGACTCGAGCGGGTGCACCTGGTTTAACTGGGGTCGGAACTCCCGCGTTCCCCACGATTCAGCAGTGAGAACCGGTGCATAGGGAGTACCAGTCTGCATATACTCTCCACTAAACTGGTCTGATCAGTATACTCAGTAATCTGACTTTACAATACGGCGTGGGGCCGATCTTGTCAAGGGGGCTATGTTGGAGGTTGTGTCAGGACTCAGAACACGCCAGGTGCTCATTCGGGTTCTCGAGAATGCTTGCTGTCTTGGAGCAACGTGAGGGGAAGTGTCAGGACTGAGGGCACTGGAGTTCCTGGCGGTGTGTCGGACGACCTTCTGGGGGACGGCGGGGCCTGGCCTTGTATGCCAGTTGGATCTCCGGCGCGACGAACGGGTTCCCGTCCGGCGTGTGGAGGGTCAGCTGCTCGACCGGGCGCATGATCCCCTGGTTGCGGCGGAAACGCCATACACTGTTCGAAACCTCATTCAAGAAGAACTCGAACTCGGCCGGGTCGCGATCCGGACATCGCGCCAGCACCTGGTGGACCGGGAGAGTAAGCCATTCGCCTGCTTCCCAGGGCGCCCACTCGCCCACCGTCATGTTGCGGCAGGCTACTGCTGTGGGGCATTCGTCACGGCGACAGTACCTGCGCGACGCCACATGGCGATGCCGAGAAATATGGCCCACAGGTGCGCGGCCCACGTGCCGCCTCCGTAGAGCAGAACCCCCGGAAAGATGTTCGGTTTGAGAAACTGTGCCGTTCCCATGACGAATAATAGAGTGCCCAAGACCATCCCCGTCCAACCCAGCCAGATGGAGTAGCCTTCCTTCTTCACCGCCAGCCCGTACAGGACGAGAGTCGAGCCCCACACAACACTTAGTAACACCGTAGCCGGACCGCCTAGAATCGCGAGTGCCACATCGGCGGCGAACTCCAGATTTGGTCGTGCCGATGGCGACGCAACCGCTCACGCCTGGGCCAGGGTCGTCAGGGCGTAGCCGTCAATGGAGGATTCAGTGAAGTGGACCGCCACGCCCACAAGCGCGCTTGCCGCTCCCAAGCGACCGACCGCCCAAGCTACTCGGCGCGTCAGCGAGTCTGAGAGCACGACAAGCCCGCTTGCAAAGACGAGGAAACCGAGCACATCGGCCAGGTGAACGGCGCGGTAAATTGAATACGACGCGACGAAGCTCAGGGAGGCGGCTCCTCCTTTGTCAGCCGGAAGATCGCCATGGAGGGTGCGGAAAACCAGGACAAGAATGCTGCCGACCACCAAACACACCGCGCCGATTCGCAGTAATTACTGTTGGCGCGTTCGTTGGCTTTCTTCGCTCATCAGAATCACCTCTCAGGCTTAGAGCGTGTTTGGAAAATCATTTGACAGGAATGACCACAATACACAAGATATAGGATATACCTAGGGATGAGTGTGAAAGGACCTGAAGTGAGCAAACACGCACCAGTGGTCTACGAGACAGATGTGACCGATGAACAGTATCAACTGATTGCACCGGTGATCGAGCGCCGGTCGAACCGGGGACGGCCCACCACCTTGTGTTTGCGTTTAGTGTTGAATGCGCTCCTCTATTTGACGCGAACCGGCTGTCAATGGCGTCTTTTGCCCAAAGATTTTCCGGCCTGGCAAAGTGTTCGGTACTACTTCGACAAATGGACGGAAGATGGGACCTGGCTGGAAATCAACCGTCTCTTGGTCGAACGGCGGCGGATGGCCGTCGGGCGCGCCTCGACCCCTTCCATGGGGCTGATCGACAGCCAGTCGGTCAAAACGACCGAAGTTGGCGGTATGCGCGGGATTGATGGCAATAAGTACGTCAAAGGGCGTAAACGCCAAATCGCCACCGATACGCAGGGCAATCTGTTGGGAGCCCTCGTTCATCCG
>DOUV01000807.1 GCA_003520455.1 Chloroflexota bacterium
CAAACCAGCGCCGGCGACTTGTACCAATTCGCCAACAGGATCATATCAACACATCATCGGAAAATGGAACATTGATACTGGCAAAAAAAGGAGGGACGCACGGGCCACCTGTCCCCGAATGGGGGGTGCACCCCTCCTTTTTTACCATCGTTTGAAGAATCGTGAGCTGACGCCCTCGTTCAGGCCGGCACAGGCTCGGAGAGCCCGGCCGCCACACGCAGCTCGGTCACCCGGTTGGTTTGCTCCCAGGGCAGGTCGAGATCGTTGCGGCCGAAGTGGCCGTAGGCGGCCGTCTGGCGGTAGATCGGATGCCGCAGTTCCAGGTCGCGGATGATCGCGCCAGGGCGCAGATCGAAGACCCGCTCGATCGCGCTGACGATCGTCGCGTCGCTGACTTTCCCGGTGCCGAAGGTCTCGATATTGACCGAGAGGGGGTGAGCCACCCCGATGGCGTAGGCCACCTGGATCTCACAGCGATCGGCCAGGCCAGCGGCGACGACATTCTTGGCAACCCAGCGCGCGGCGTAGGCGCCCGAACGATCGACCTTCGTCGGATCTTTGCCGCTGAAAGCGCCCCCGCCGTGGCGGCTCATCCCGCCGTAGGTGTCCACAATAATCTTGCGGCCGGTCAGGCCGGCATCACCCATCGGCCCGCCAACGACGAAGCGGCCGGTCGGATTGATGTAAATCTTGAGGTTCTTGTCCACCATCTCCGGCGGCAGCACCGGCATGATGACGTGCTCGATCACGCCCTGCCGGAGCGCTTCCTGGCTGATGGTGGGAGCGTGCTGGGTCGAGACCAGCACGGTGTCGACGCGCTTCGGTTTCCCATAGCTGTACTCGATGGTGACCTGGCTCTTGCCGTCGGGCCGCAGCCAGGGAAGTGTCCCATCCTTGCGCAGGGTCGCGAGCCGCAACGTAAGCTTGTGGGCCAGTGAGATCGGCATCGGCATCAACTCAGGCGTCTCCGTGCAGGCAAAGCCAAACATCATCCCCTGGTCGCCGGCGCCAATCCGGTCGAGATCTTCCTCGGCCGGGCCAGCGCCGTTGCTGCGAAACTCGAGCGCCTGGTTCACCCCCATCGCAATGTCATTGGACTGGGCGGCAATCGCAACGAGAACCCCGCACGTCTCCCCATCGAAGCCCTTGTCCGAGTCGTCGAAGCCAATTTCCTTGACAACGCGCCGCACGAGGATGTCGAAATTGACGAACGCATTGGTGGTGATCTCGCCGAAGCACAGAACAAAGCCGGTCTTCACCGCAGTCTCGCAGGCCACACGACTATAGGGGTCTTGCGCCAGGCAGGCATCCAGTACCGCATCCGAGATCTGATCGCACATCTTGTCAGGGTGACCTTCCGTCACCGACTCGGACGTGAAGAAGAGTTGCGGGCTCTCCATGAAGGTCGTACTCATCGGAAATCAAACTCCTTTCAGGGGTCGGGGGTTCAGCAGTTGGAAGTCGGGATCAGGGTTCGGGACCAGGCATCTCCTGGCCCCCGGCCCCATCAGGTACCTTCCTGCCAGGAGGCCAGATAGCGGCCCTGCTCCTGAGTGAGCGTATCAATCCGCACGCCCATCGCCTGGAGTTTCAGTCGAGCGATCTCACGATCGATCTCCTCTGGGACGGTGTAAACCCGATCCTCGAACTGCTCATGATTCCTGAGCAGAAATTCTGCCGCCAGCGCCTGGTTGGCGAAGCTCATGTCCATCACAGCGCTCGGGTGCCCCTCCGCTGCCGCCAGGTTCACCAGCCGCCCTTCACCCAGCAGATTGATTCGGCGACCATCCTTGAGGACGTACTGCTCGACGAACTCGCGCGGCCGGCGCTTCTCAACGGTCAGGCTCTCCAGAGCCGGGATGTTGATCTCGACGTTGAAGTGGCCCGAATTGGCCAGGATCGCGCCATCCTTCATCCTGACGAGGTGTTCCTCATCGATGACGTGGATATCGCCGGTGGCAGTGACAAAGATGTCGCCGACACCGGCTGCCTCAGCCATGGGCATCACGCGGTAGCCGTCCATCACCGCCTCGAGGGCCCGCAACGGGTCTACCTCGGTCACGACGACGTTGGCGCCCATGCCGCTCGCCCGGCTGGCAATCCCGCGGCTGCACCACCCGTAGCCAGAGACGACAATGGTCTTGCCCGCCAGCAGTACGTTGGTTGCCCGGATGATGCCGTCAATCGTGCTCTGGCCAGTGCCGTAGCGGTTATCGAAGAAGTGCTTGGTCATGGCATCGTTGACTGCGATCACCGGGTAGCTCAGGACGCCCTCGTCAGCCATGGCCCGCAGGCGGATCACACCGGTCGTGGTCTCCTCAGTCCCGCCGAGTAGATCGGGGAGGAGCTCGCGGCGATCACGGTGCAGCGCCGTCACCAGGTCGCAACCGTCATCCATCGTCATATTCGGGCGATGGTCGAGGGCGGCGTTGAGGTGCCGGTAGTAGGTCGCGTTGTCCTCGCCTTTGATGGCGTAGACCGGGACCTCGTCGTAGACCACCAGCGCCGCGGCCACATCATCCTGGGTCGAGAGCGGGTTGGAAGCCGCCAGAACAACGTCGGCACCACCCGCGTTCAACACCTTCATGAGATTGGCGGTCTCGCTGGTCACGTGCAGACAGGCCGAAACCCGGATGCCCGCGAGCGGTTTGTCGCGCTCGAACCGCTCTTGAATCTGACGGAGGACCGGCATCTCCTGCGCAGCCCATTGAATACGCTCGCGCCCCTTCTCGGCGAGCGAAAGATCTTTCACATCGAACTGCTTTTCAGCCATGATCGCTCCCATTGTGGTTGAGACGTTGGAGTGTTGCGGTCTGGAACGTGGGCACCGCTGAGCGTTCCAACGTTGTAGCTATGATTCCAGCAGGCGCGCCACCATGGGCGCAGGTCCAAAAGTTCGTTCGTACCGCGCCAGGAACTCGGCGTGGGTGAAGACGTGATTTTGGGGGCCGATCTGCTCGAGCGAGTAGGTCGCCGCCAGCGAGCCGAGCCGCCCACACGTCTCCCAATCAACCCCATGCAGATAGCCCTTGATGAACCCGGCGCGGTAGGCGTCGCCCACACCGGTAGGATCGGCGATGCGGTCCGGCGGCACCGCCGGAACATGGTAGACGTGCCCGTCATTGATGATCGTCGAGCCCTGCTCGCCCCGCGTCACTACCAATGTGCGCACCAGGGCACGGATCTCGGCGGAGGTGAGGCCACTCTTTTTCTCGATCATCCCCAACTCGTAATCGTTGACCACCAGCAGCTCGCTCGCACGAATGCCCGCGAGCAACTCATCCGCCGAGAGCCGGACAATCTGCTGGCTCGGATCGTAGAGCAGGGAGATCCCGAGCTCGAGACACTCGCGCACATACTTTGCCATAGCGCGCGGGTCGGTAGGCGAGACCACGGCCAGCCGGACCTGGCGATAGTCGAGGTCGCTAAACGAAAGTTCACCGGCGTATGCCATCGCGCCGGTGTAGAAGTTGGCGATTTGGCGGTTGGCGCGGTCGGTGGAGACGAAGAAGGAAGCCGTAAATTCGTTGGGGATAACCTTGATGGCCGAGGTATCAACCCCGTGGGCTTCAAGGATGACCCGGTAGTCGCCGAAATCCTGTCCGACGGTTGCCATCACGGTCGGATGTTCGCCCAGAAGCGCCAGGGTGTAGGCGATGTTGGTCGCCACCCCACCGCGCTCTTTGCGCATTGAATCGACCAGGAAACTCACGCTCAGGCGGTCGATATGCTCCGGCAAGATGTGCTCGCTAAAATGGCCGGGGAAAAACATGATGTAATCGTATGCGGCACTCCCCGCCAAAACGATCGATGGGGCCATGATGAAGTCTGGGATATCCTTCCTCCTGGGTATCTTCCCTGTCGGCGGGGCCGGCGCGCGACGTGATTTCTGTTTTCAGGCCTCACGTTTTCTCCGCGCCTTGGCCACCTCGACGACTCGCCGCAACCCTTCCTCGAAAGGCGGATAGACGACGCCCTCCTCGGTGACGATGGCCGTGATCAGGCGGGCGGGGGTAACGTCAAAGGCCGGGTTGGCGACCCGCACCCCTTCGGGCGCGATCCCGAGCGGATCGCTGGTGGGGTGGGTCACCTCGCGCGTGGGGCGCTCCTCAATCGGAATCTCTTTGCCGCTGGGGGTGCGCAGGTCAACCGTCGACGTCGGTGCCACAACGTAAAAAGGAATACCATTGTCCTTGGCGACCGCCGCGAGCTTGTAGGTCCCGATCTTGTTGACTGCATCCCCGTTGGCCGCGATACGGTCGGCGCCAACCAGCACCAAGTCCACCTGATCGCTGGCCATGAAGTAACCGGCAGCGTTATCCGCGATCAGAGTCATGGGAATGCCCCACTGCATCAACTCCCAGGCAGTCAGCCGGGCGCCTTGCAGCCGCGGGCGGGTCTCATCGACGAAGACGTGCACCTCTTTGCCCAACTCGTGGGCAGAGCGAACGACCCCCAGCGCCGTCCCCCAATCCACCGCCGCCAGCCCACCTGTGTTGCAGTGGTGCAGGATATTGGCCCGCGGCGGCACGAGCTCGGCGCCATAGGCCCCCATCCGCTTGTTGATCTCTACGTCCTCGTCGGCGATGCGACAGGCCTCAGCCAGAAGCGCGGCCTTAACCTCCTCGACCGACTCGCTCTCGAGGCTACGCGCCAGGTGGAGCATGCGCTCCAGCCCCCACCGCAGATTCACAGCTGTGGGCCGCGCCGCCAGAAGGACCTCGGACGCCATCTGGAGACCTCCCAGGAAAGCCTCCATGCTGGTGGCCGGCGATTGCCCCGCGGCCAGGGCCAGGCCAAACGCCGCCGTGGCGCCAATCGCTGGCGCTCCTCGTACGTACATCTCGGTGATGGCCCGGGCCACCTCGCGGTAGTCGGCAAACTCGGCGATCTCGAGTGTGTGCGGCAAACGGCGTTGGTCAATCATCTTGACCGTACCCTGCTCAGTATCCCACCAAACCGTGCGCATCTCGCTCCCTATCAACGGCCTGCGCCCTGCCAATCAACTCCAGCCTGTCGCAGACGCTGCCATCTGGTTCAACGTGCTGTTTTTGCTGGTGACGGTGGCCTGCCAATCAACTCCAGCCTGTCGCAGACGCTGCCATCGGGACGAATCTCGTAGTTGCTAACTCCACAGCCGTTCCCGGCAGATCGCCAGATCCGCCGACGGCGCTGGCGGACCACGCTCCTTGCGTCAGCCCAGTGGCCTGGATGTGGCCATCCAGGCCGAGCGGCAGCCGCTCTCGGCGGATCGCCAGATCCGCCGACGGCGCTGGCGGACCAGGCCCTTTTCGTCAGCCCAGTGGCCTGGATGTGGCCATCCAGGCCGAGCGGCTGAGGAGTTACGTATATTGCTGCTCAATACATAGCACACGAATGGAGTCCGTCAGGATGCGAGACCTCCTTGGCGCACTCCCGCTCGTCCCATAAAAAAAGAAATCTCTCGTAGAGAGAGATTCGCTCAGACGCGGCTCCCTCTCTCATCTCTCAGGCCTGCCGCCTGCCGACGGCAGTGTCGCCTGCCGGAATTGGCACCGCGGCATGAGACTTGATTCGCCCGATGGGCAGCTATCGCAGCACTCAGCCTGGTTGCCGGGGTTTCACTGGGCCGGTCCCTCCACCCCTCTGGATAAGAGCGTCGCTTTTCGATTGAAGGATCAATGTCAAGCATAACACGCGCCCCACAGATTGTCAAATGATTTTGACAGTATTTGGATGACAAACCGGCCAGAAACGGGCGGTCAGGGTTTACAGTTCTGTCATCAGCGGAGAGAACGGCTGTATCAAACGTAACGATGGTAAGGGGCTGGAAAATGCCAGGACATTGCGCCCTTCGTCGCTGATAACTTGTTGTTACTTGCTGCGCATCGGCTCGAGGGCTGGCGCGGCCCAAACGTCCGAACTGTTCGCTCGGGAACCTGGCCCTTCCAAACCTGGCGGCGGCGGCTTTGACAGCCGGCTGACGCTCCTCCCATAATCTCCGCCATGATGCAATCCTGCCCCCCGGCCACATCGCGCCGGCTGACGCTCCCTCTCTGCCTGATCGTGGTCGCCCTGCTCGGCTGTCGGAAGAGCAGCGCGGCCCCGGCGACGACACCGACCGTTGTGGACGTAGCCCTCCGCCATGCGGCCGAAACCACCGCTATCGCCCTGCTGATGCCCAGTGCCACGCCGAGCGCGACGATCAGTCCGACGGCAACAATTACCCCGCCGCCGACTATCACTGCGACGCCGACCGCCACCCCTGAGCCGCGGGTTCGCATGCAGGCGGCCGCCGAGGCGACCCGCCTGGGCGATTACGAGATTGCCCTTGACCATTACGAGCAATTGCGTGCCCACCCGCTGTATGGCGCGGAGGCCACCTACCGCCTGGGCGACGCCGCCTTTCGGAATGAGGAGTGGAGCCGGGCGGTGGTCGCCTGGGAAGCCTATCTCGCGCAGTGGCCCCAGGGCCGGTGGGTGCCGGAGGTCCACTTCATGCTCGGCCGGGCGCTGGCCACCCTCGGCCAGCACGAGCAGGCGATCACCCATTTTGAAGCCTACGATCGGGCTCGCGACGCGGCCGATGACGTGGCCGCCGAGCAGCTCGGTGAGAGCCTGGAGGCACTCGGGCGTGACGACGAAGCCGCGGTCCAATTCGAGCGCGTCTACACCTTACGCGCGGCCGACCGCGTGGCTCGCGCGCTGGCTGCTCGCAGGGTGGCCGATATCTTCGCCCGCCTGGAGCGCTGGGATCAGGCGGTCACCTGGTACAAGAAGGTACTCGTCGAGGCCCGCGTACAGGCTTACCGGGCAGGCGTCATTGCGGCTCTGGCTGAGGCCGAGCAGAAGCGTGGCGATCAGGCGGCCGCCGAGCGGCAGTGGCGTATCCTGGTGAAGGGATACCCGACCACGCCTGAGGCCTACCGTGCGCTGCTCGCCCTGGAAGCCGCCAACCTCACGGTCGAGCCGCTCGACAAAGGGCGCATCCTGGCAGCCAATGGCGACTGGGACGCGGCGATCCGAACATTCTACGCCGCCATGCAGAGCGAGCCGCACTCGGCCGATTTGCATTGGGAGGCAGCCCGTGCCTACGAGGGCGCTGGCAACCTCGAGGCAGCCTGGAAAGAGTACGGTAGCCTGATCGAAACCCATCCCGAGAGCAAGCGCCAGGCGGCCGCCTGGCTCGAGCGCGGCTGGCTGCGCGCCGAGCAGCAGCGCTACGACGAGGCCCTGGCAACCTTCGAGCGCGTCGTGACCGAGTTCCCTCAAAGCGAGCAGGCGCCAGCCGCTATCGCGGCCGCGGCGCAACTCCTGGCCGAACGCGGCCGCCCGGAAGAGGCCGCCGCACGCTACGCGCTGCTCGCCAGTCGCTACCCTGAGGCCCCCCAGGCGCCCGAAGCACTCTGGGAGGCGGGCCTGTT
>DOUV01000840.1 GCA_003520455.1 Chloroflexota bacterium
CCGGCCGCCGCGCCGCCCACTGCGGCTCAGGCCGCACCGACCTCCGCCCCCGCCGTGGTGAGTGCGAAGGGCACGGTGAAGTTCTGGCACGTCTGGGGCGGCGATCGCCAACCAATCATGGAAAAGGTCATCGCCAACTTCCAGCAGCAGAACCCCGACATCAAGATCGAGCACACCGTGCTCTCACAGCAGGGCCTGTACGAGAAGTACCTCACGGCGATCGCCGGTGGCGATCCACCCGAGGTGATGATGATCCACTCGCGCCAGATGCCCGCATTCGCAGACAAGGGCAGCCTCAATCCTGTCGCAGATCTCGTCACAAGAGATCAGCTCGACCTTGAGTCGATCTTCTACCGCGCCGACGTGCGCTTTCATCAGTGGGATGGCACGCAGATTGGCATGCCCCAGACCAGTTCCGGCGGCTGGTACTTGCTGTTCTGGAACAAGGCCCACTTCAAAGAGGCCGGCCTCGACCCCGACACCGCGCCAAAGACCTGGTCCGAGTACTTCGACTATGCCAAGGCCCTGACTAAGAAGTCGGGCGACACCATCCAGCGGGTGGGCGCACTGTTCTGGTATCTGGATAACAACCACTGGATGGAGTACACCTTCGCCAACGGCGGCCACCTCTATAGCGATGACGGTAAGAAGGTACTCTACGATTCGGAGGCTGCACTCGCGGCACTGCAGTACGAGAAGGAATCGCTCGACCAGCTGTACGGGGGCTACGAGAAGGTGCGCTCGTTTGGAACCCAGCCCGGCGCGGGCGGCGGCGAGGCCAACCAGTCCTTCTTCAACGGCCAGCTCTCCATGCACGTCAACGGGCAGTGGCACTTCCTGCAGCTCTCCAAAGAGGCGCCCGACCTGGACTACGGTGTCGGCCTCTTCCCCTACAACGACAAGAATCCGGACGCCAAGTCACTACAGTTCAGCGATGGCGGCTGGGGCTTCTACATTCCAAAGGGGGCCAAGAACGTCGACGCGGCCTGGGAGTGGATCAAATACACCACGATGGGCGAGGGTCAGAAGGATTTCTTCCTGGCTCAGGGGCGGCCGACGGTTGTGCCCGAGTTCAACCAGGATCCGAAGTACCTGGAGGTGAACCCGCACTGGCCGGTGCTGCAGGAGGCGCTGAACACGACGACCTTCTCGCCGGTCAATCCTGAATATCCGCAGGCACGCAAGATCATCGACCAGTTCACCGAGGAGGCACTGGTCGGCAAGCGCACGCCCGAGGATGCCGTAAAGTGGGGGACGGAGCAAGTCCAGAAGATCTACGACGAGTACTACAACCAGTAGGGTTCCGTCACGCAGGAGGGCCACCTCGTACCTCCTACGGTGTTCGGACGGGTTGCGACACGCCCCGTATGCCTGTCGCAACCCGTGATCACCAGGAGCACCGAGGATCAGGACGCTCAGCCCGGCTCCCCGACGATGAGCCGGGCCAATAGTCCTTGTACCTTGACCGGCTCAAGATGGCGAGATATGAGGTATGAGATGAAAGACGTACAGATGGACGATACGCCCGTGGCGGCGGCGTCTGTGAGCGAGCGCGCTCAGCCGACGCGCCGTCCTCGGCCGCTCTCGCTGAAATCCCGGCAGGCGCTCTGGGGGTACATCTTCATCTTGCCGTGGCTGTTGGGCTTCTTGCTATTTACCGCCGGGCCGATTCTAGCGGTCTTCTATCTCGGCTTCACCGAGTATAGCGTCTTTTCGCCGCCCAGCTGGGTCGGCCTGAAGAACTATTCCAAGATCTTCGCCGACGACCCACTGTTCGTCACATCGCTCGGCAACACACTCTACTACGTCGCACTGTCAGTGCCCGGCCAGATCGTGCTGGCCTTCTTCGTGGCCCTGCTCCTGAACAGTCGGATTCGCGGCCTGGGAATCTACCGTACCATCTTCTACTTGCCGGTGATTGTGCCCTACGTGGTCACCTCAGTCCTCTTCCTCTGGATTCTTGATCCACAGGTCGGCATCCTCAAGTACTTCCTGAGCGGCGTGGGCCTTCCCAGCCCCCAATGGTTCCAGAGCGAGACGTGGTCGAAACCGGGGATCGTGCTGCTCAGTCTGTGGTATATGGGCACCTATATGCTCATCTTCCTCGCGGGGCTACAAGGGATCCCCGAGCACCTTTACGAGGCCGCCGACCTGGACGGTGCCACGGCGCGGCAGAAGCTCTTCTCGATCACCATCCCGCTGATGACGCCCACCATCTTCTTCAACCTGATTAACGGCATTATCAATTCGTTCCAGGTCTTCACGTTCGCCTACATCATCACGAAGGGTGGGCCACTGAACTCGACCTTGTTCTACGTGCTCTACATCTATCGCCAGGCGTTCGAGTTCTTCCATATGGGCTACGCGTCGGCCCTGGCGACGATCCTCTTCGTGCTCGTCCTGGGCGTGACTGTCCTCATGTTTCGCTGGTCGCGATCGTGGGTCTTCTACGAGGCCGGCGGGGATCGCGCCTTTTGATGCTCTGGTCATCGGCGCAGCGGCCCCATGGGCAATCAGCCACCGTCTCCGTGGGATCCGAGATTCGCCAACTGTGTGAGGGAGAGAGAAAATGATCCAGTCTGCCAGAATTGGATACTCGTGGCGCCGGCGGCTCTCGCGCGGCGCCATCCATCTCCTCCTGATCCTGGGGGCAGTGGTTGTGCTGTTCCCGCTCTTCTGGATGCTGAACACCTCGCTGAAGCCGCTCCCCCAGACGAGAGCCTACCCACCGGTGTTCATCCCGCACCCGTTTGTCTGGCGCAACTATATCGACGCCCTCACGTTGCTCCCGTTCCAGATCTTCTTCCGCAACACGTTAATCATCAGCATCGCCGTGATCATCGGGGAGTTGCTCTCGAGCTCGTTTGTCGCGTATGGCTTCGCACGTCTCTCGTTCCCGGGGCGCGATATTCTGTTCCTATTGCTGGTGAGCACAATGATCATCCCGTTCATTGTGCGCCTGGTCCCACTCTTCCTGATCTTCAAGAAGCTCGGTTGGATCAACACTTTCCTCCCGCTGATCGTCCCATCCTACTTCGGGACTGCGTTCTTCATCTTTCTGATGCGGCAATTCTATCTTACGATCCCCGAGGACCTGCTGGACGCGGCGCGGGTGGATGGCGCCAACGAGTTCACCATCTGGTGGCGGGTGATGGTGCCGCTCTCCAAACCGGCGTTGATGGTCGTGGCCGTGCTGGCATTCCAGCACACCTGGAACGATTTCCTCGCGCCGCTGATCTACCTGAACGACACGGACAAGTTCACCGCCGCGTTGGGCCTGGTCAGCATGCTCTCGCAGAGCGGTGCCTCCACCGAATACTGGAATTATCTTATGGCGGTCGCCACCACAATGGTCGCGCCGCTGCTGGTTTTGTACGTCATCGGCCAGCGCTATCTCGTTCAGGGCATCGTCCTGACGGGAATCAAGGGCTGAGAAAGGTCCATGGCGGGCGGCCCCTCGGGTGAGGCGGCGTACGAACCCGACATCGGCACAACGAACACAGGAGACAGGTTATGACTCTACCACGTGACGCGCAGGCCGTGCGGCTGGGCGTGCTGCGAGCGGACCCCAGGCTTAGCAAGTTCAAGCCGCTGGAAGAGATCATTCTCTTCGACGATTTCGACTATTCGATCGGCGGCTGGACCGAAGTCCTCGGAGATTACGAGGGTAATCTGGACAACGTGACCCAATATCCCGAGCTGATGGACTCGCGGCCGCCCATGCTGTCGACCGCGACGATGCACGACAGCGGCTCCGCCGGGGCCTTCAGTGGTGTCTACTCGATGAAGGTCGCCACCCGGCCGATCGAAGGGCACGTGGCCAAGGCGCTGCGACGCTTCACCTTCCGCAAGCAGACCCGTGTGCAGTGCGAGATCTACTACACCTTCAAGCCGGAGGCCAGCGAGATTAAGCTGAGCGAGCTCGACGTGCGCGCGGTGGGAATGAGCTACGATCTCCAGGACGATCAACGGCGGGAGTGGCCGGCCGTCCGCTTCCTCAACGCGATGGGCGACCAGCGTATCGAGCGGTGGCAGTACCACGCCGGGGGCGCACGCGCTCCGCATCTCGACGCCTGGGAAGACATCGCCGATGGGGCTCAGGAGCTGTGCTACAACGAGACGGCGACCAAGCAGAACTGGCACTACCTGCGCTGGCTCATCGACCTCGAATCGAGTCGCTACCTCGAGTTGCAGTCGAACGATCGCACCTGGGATCTCTCGCATCTGCACATCCCGGCGGTGAAGAAGAATCCAAACTTGCGAACGTTGATGAACCTTGGCTTCTTTGTTGAGGCCAACACCAACAAGCGGAGCTTCTTCTACATCGATTCGGTAGTTCTCTCCATGGAAGGATGACCATGCTTCGCCATTCCTACACTGCTATTGTCGAACGCGCGCAGCCCCTGCGCGGGGAGTTCTCGACCGAGCCCTACGAGGCCGGCTGGGCCTCTGAGGCCCTGATCTTCATCAAGGTCCGAGAGGCGATGGGGAGCGGGCAGACGCTGGAGGCGTGGGTGCAAATCTCGCCCGATGGGATCGACTGGGTCGACGAGGGCACCCAGTTTCCAGCAATCGGCGCCAAAGGCTTGTACTGTGTCAAACTGAAGCACTTCGGCAACTGGCTGCGGGTGGCCGGTCGCGTGGGGGGCTCGGACAACCCGGTCAAGGCCACCGTATACGTGGCCCTCAAGGAGTAGTCGTCCATCCAGGTTGATTCGCTCGGCCGGCCCCAGGCGCCGGTCAATCGGATTCGGTGGGACGGACCAGGGGTCGGGAGCAGACATGGAAGGGCAGAAGGAAGGGATGCCGCGCCTGCTGTTACTGGCCGATGATCTGACCGGAGCGCTTGACTGCAGCGTCCAGTTCGTCGGGCGGGCGACAACGGTGGGCGTCGCCGTGCGGCCCGGCGTATGCGTTGAGGCCAATGTGGTGGCTGTGGACACCCGCACGCGAGACGCCCCGGGCGCAGCCGTACGCGCGCCGCTCGTCG
>DOUV01000950.1:0-2825 GCA_003520455.1 Chloroflexota bacterium
CCGAAGCCCCGCCGGCGGCGGCGACGGCGCCCGCGACGGAAACGGCCCAACCGGCGGCGGGAGCTGAAGAGACAGTGTGGGCCTCGAAGCCGGTTGTCGTTGCTTCCTGCTGCGACGAGCCCAAGACGCTTGACCCGGCAGTCGCCATTGACATTCCAGGCACACAGCTGATCAACGCCGGGTATGAGGGGCTGACAACGTACAATCGCCAGGGCACCATCGAGCCGATGCTCGCCGCGAGCTGGCAGATCTCGGACGACGCCAAGAGCTACACCTTTAAGCTGCGAGAGGGCGTCAAGTTCCATGATGGGAGCGACTTCAATGCGGATGCGGTCAAGGTCTCCTTCGATCGCATGAAAGCAATGGGGCTCGGGGCTTCTTTCTTCCTGAACGCCGTGGAAGAAGTCAAAGTCTTGGATGATATGACGGTCCAGATCACCTTGAGTGAACCGGATATTCAATTCTGGTACGGCCTCCCACGAATCAAGATCGTCAGCGCCGAGGCGGTCAAGGCCCACGAGAAAGATGGGGACTGGGCCCAGGACTTCTTCCGGGAGAACATCGTCGGCACTGGAGCCTATCGTCTGGACGAGTGGGAGCGGGGTCGCCAGATCAGGATGGTGGCCTTTGATGACTACCGGAAGGGCTGGGCGGGCAAGCATGTCAAGGAGTTTGTTGTTCGTTACAGCCTGGATATGCCCACCAAGATGCTCCTGCTTGAACAGGGTGAGGTTCACCTGATCGACGCTGTCGGTCTCTCAGAGGTCAAGCGGGCGGCCAACAACCCTGACATTCGCATCGGGGCGTCGGATGTCTTCCGCGGCTACTACCACACCGTCAATAACCAGCACGAATTCTTAAAGGACAAGAAGGTGCGCCAGGCCATCCTGTTGGCGTTCCCCTACAACGCGATGATTGACGTGATGGAGGGGTACGCCACGCCGTTGACGTCCCCAGCAACGAGCAATATGATCGGCCACTGCGACGTCTTCACGCCGACAGAGGATCTGGAGCAAGCCAAGGCGTTGCTGGCGGAGGCGGGCCATCCTGACGGTGGCTTTGAGTTGACAATGGATTACCTGCCGGGGCTCGAACCCGAGCGGCTGTCGAGCCAATTGTTCCAGGAGAATCTGGCCACGTTGGGCGTCGACCTGAAGCTGCAAGAGGTCGAGTGGGGGACCTTGCTGGAGGCGCAGAAGCAGGTAGACACGGCTCCGGATTTCGCGGCCCTCTACGTCACCTCGCCGGTGCCGTACGCAGGGGCGCAGCTCTTCCGCCTCGGGCACTCGAGTATCCAGGGATCCTCCTACAACTGGCAGTTCTACGACAACCCCGAATTTGACCAGCTCATCGAGGAAGCACAGCGGCGGCTCCCCGACGACCCAGAACGGGATGACCTCCTGTGCCAGGCGCAGCGCCTCTTCATGGACGACGCGGCGATTCTGCCCGTCATGAACCAGCAGAACCTTGATCTCAGTCGAAAGGAGCTGGCGGGGTACCAGTTCGACCCCTACAGTTACGTCCAGGACCTGCACATGTACGATCTCTTCCTGGAGCAATAAGGCAGATGTCGCGCAGGGCTGGGTGGCGGGCTGCCGTTCGTCCGGCGGCAGGCCGCCACCCGAGCCAGCCCCCCTTCATCCCGGGCCACGGGCCGACGACAGGCCGTGGCCGGGGCAAAGGGCGCGGCCTTTGGCGCGATCAGTGGGCTGGCTCGGGTTTCCTGCCGACGTTGCCAGCCGGAGTATTCCCAAGTGTAGCTCAACATGCGACTCTTTATTGAACGACTGATATCCCTGATCGTTATTCTCTTCGGCGTCGTCGTGGTTACGTTCTTTGTCTCTCGGGTGATTCCGGCCGACCCGGCGCATCTGGCGGCCGGGGTAGACGCGCCGCCTGCTCAGGTGGAAGCGATGCGAAAGTCGCTCGGCCTGGACAAGCCCATTCCGGTCCAGTTCTGGATCTACGTCAAGGGCCTTCTCCATGGAGACCTGGGGCGATCACTCCAAACCCGCCGCCCTGTTCTCGAGGACCTGAAGCTCTACTTCCCGGCCACCCTGGAACTGGCCCTCCTGGCCACATTTTTCTACGTACTGATTGGCATCCCCCTGGGCGTGCTCGCGGCGGTCAACTTTGGGCGCTTGCCGGACTACGCCATTCGTTTCGTTACCGTGACAGGGCTCGGTATTCCCGCTTTTGCCCTCGCCCTGGCCTTGCAGCTGCTCTTCGCTCACAAGCTTGGCTGGTTTCCCCTGGAGGGGCGGCTAGACGCGTCGATCAGTCCGCCCCACTATGTGACGGGCCTGTATACGATCGATAGTCTCCTCGCCCGTAACTGGGTCGCGTTGCGCTCCAGCCTGGATCACCTGGTGCTCCCGGTCACGGCGCTTGCGTTGGGGAGGCTGGCGGTGGCCACTCGTTTCACCCGAAACAGCCTCCTGGAAGTGCTCAGAGCCGATTACATCCGGGTGGCGCGAGCAAAGGGTTTGCACGAGCGCACCATCATTTACCGCCACGCGCTGCGAAACGCGCTTATTCCGGTCGTAACCATCATCGGGATCCAAACGGGCTATCTTTTGGGAGGGACCGTCCTCGTCGAAGTGGTCTTTACCTGGCCCGGGCTGGGGCGGTACGCGGTCGCTTCTATTTTCAACTTCGACTTTTACTCGGTCATCGGCGTTACACTCGTTGTTGCGACGATGTTCGTGTTGACGAACTTTATCGTTGATCTCCTCTACCGTTGGATTGATCCCCGGATCCACTTGTAAAGCATGGTTCAATGGTGGTGGCCCTGTGGCCCCCCGCGGCGTGCCACAGGGCCCGCG
>DOUV01000950.1:2885-6134 GCA_003520455.1 Chloroflexota bacterium
CCACAGGCCCCGCCAACCGTCACCTGCGGTGAAGCCTATCCAAAGGGAGTTGCACCTTGGCGAGTGTGAGCACAGCACTGCCCCAATCGACAACGCGAGCCCCATCGCGCTTGCTGGCGCTGCGGCGGCGATATGCGCCGCTCGCCTTCGGCCTGCTGATCTTACTCCCTTTCGTCCTCTTTGCGATTGCCCCAGGTCTGTTCGCGCCGTACGATCCGCTCAAGACGTCGATACGCGAGCGATTCGAGCCGCCCAGTTGGGAGCACTGGTTTGGAACGGATGAGCTCGGGCGGGATGTCTACAGCCGGGTGGTACACGGCGCGCGCATTTCTCTCAGTACCGGCGTTCTTACGATTTTCTTTGCCAGTGTGGTGGGTGTCGTGGCGGGTGTGATTGCGGGCTATTGGGGGGGGGTGCCGGACAGAAGCATCATGAGTCTGGTTGATCTGGTGCTGGCTTTTCCGAGTATCATCCTCGCTATGGCTGTCGCGGCGGCGCTGGGACCGAGCCTGCTGCACTCCATGCTTGCCGTCGCCGCTGTGTGGTGGCCCGTTTACGCGCGCCTCATGCGAGCCCTCACGCTGCATCTCAAGGGGGAGGCCTACGTGGAGGCCTCCCGGTCTATTGGGGGAGACTCCCGCCACATCATTCTGAGGCACATCATCCCCAATGCACTGAGCTCATTGAACGTTCGGATCAGTTTGGATCTTGGGTATGCAATCCTGGTACTGGCGAGCCTGGGGTTCATCGGGCTGGGGGCCAGCGCGCCCACGCCCGAGTGGGGCGCGATGATCGCCTGGGGGCGGAGCTATTTCCTGACAGAGTGGTGGATTGGCGCATTCCCAGGGCTTGCGATCACACTCGTGGTGATTGGAACGACGTTTTTGGGCGATGCCTTGAACGACCTGTGGAATCCTACTCTCTGAGCGACCCGCCGGCCTTAGTGGCCAATGAGGCTGACTGAGCTCCCGGGATCGAAGGAGTGGCTGGCGAGTTTCTATTTCGACGGAGGAAGGAAGAACGACCCAATGCCTTATCATCTTGGCTTCGACATCGGCGGCACTTTCACAGACTTTGCCCTTGTGGACGCGGCAAGTGGCCAGGTCAAAGTCTTCAAGGCTCTGACAACACCGGAGAACCCCGCCAGGGGTTCTCTGGAGGGGATCAGAGATTTCATCTCAGCGGAAGGGCTGGTGCATGGGGATCTCGGCAATATCATCCATGCGACGACTTTGGTTGCCAACGTATTGATCGAGCACAAGGGTGCTCTGGTTGGACTCATCACGACGCGCGGCTTTCGCGATATTCTCGAGATTCGTACGGAGCAGCGCTATGACATCTACGATCTCTTCTTGCAGTACCCCCCGCCCCTCAGCCCGCGCTACTTGAGGCGAGGCGTCCGAGAGCGGGTTGACCGCGACGGGCGCGTCCTCGAGGGCATCGATCCTGACGAGATACGAAGCGTCATTGCCGATTTCAAAGTAGAGGGGGTGGAAGCGATCGCTGTCTGCTTCTTGCACGCCTTCCGCAATCCTGTGAACGAACGCCGGGTCGAGGAAATCATCCGGGCCGAGTGGCCGGAGGTCCCTGTCTCGCTCTCGAGCACCGTCGCCCCGGAGATCCGGGAGTACGAGCGCGCTTCGACCACGGTGGCGAACGCGTACGTGCAGCCCCTGCTCGCCCGCTACCTCCAGACCTTACGCGACGAGCTTCAGGCGGGGGGATTCACAGGCAGCTTCTATCCCATGTTGTCCTCGGGGAGCACCACGCCTCTGTCTGTAGCCATTGAGGAGCCCATTCGCCTGGTCGAGTCGGGACCGGCCGCCGGGGCGATTGCGGCGGCCCACTACGGAGGGCTGGCCGATCGCAAGAACTTGCTCTCCTTTGATATGGGTGGCACCACCGCGAAACTGTGCCTGATCCAGGATGGACGGCCAAGCATTGCCCCCCACCTGGAAGCGGCCCGCGTCCACCGCTTCAAGAAAGGGAGTGGCTATCCGCTCCAGTTTCCAACCGTTGAGATGCTCGAGATTGGCGCCGGTGGGGGGAGCATCGCGCGGATCGACTCGCTGGGACTCTTGAAGATCGGGCCGGAAAGTGCGGGCGCCAACCCCGGCCCGGCCGCCTACGGTTTCGGCGGCCAGCAGCCCACGGTGACGGACGCCGACCTGGTACTCGGCTATTTGAATCCCGATTACTTTCTCGGTGGCGAGATGCGGCTCGATGTGGAAGCGGCTCGGACAGCCATCGGGTGCATCGCCGAGCCACTCGGCCTGAGCATCGTCGAGGCTGCCGACGGAATCCACCGCCTCGTGAATGAGAACATGGCCTCAGCCGCCAAGATCCACGTGATCGAGCGGGCGCAAGACCCGCGCAAGTTCGCGCTGATCTGCTTCGGCGGGGCCGGGCCAGTGCACGCGGCCGGCGTTGCGGGAATCCTGGGGAGCCCCGAGGTGATTGCGCCCCCCAGCGCCGGTGTGGCCTCAGCCATCGGCCTGTTGATTGCCCCTGTCGCTTTTGACTTCGTGCGCTCCTTCCCGGTTCGTCTCGCCGATGCCAACTGGCAGGAGATCCAGGGCCTGTTCGAGGAAATGGAGGCTCGTGGGCTCGAACTGCTGCGCGAAGCAGGCGTCGCCGCCGGGCGGGCGGTCATCGAGCGGACTGTGGACGGGCGCTTCGAGGGCCAGTTGCACGAAATCGAGGTCTCCGTGCCGAACGATCTGGGCACGATTGATCTTTCTGAGTTCACGGAGCATTTCAAAGCCCAGTACCAGCGGCTCTATCATCACCTCCCCGGGCACATTCCCATCGAGCTTCTCACGTGGCGTGTGAAGGTCTCGGGGCGCCGCGCGCCTGTCCGTACGGTTCGGGTACCTCGAGACGGGCCGGCCGCTGATATCGCCTTGAGCGGAAACCGGCCGGCGTACTTCTGGGAGGCGAAAGATTTCGTGACGACGCCGGTGTACGACCGGTATCGCCTCACCCCCGGCATGCGCCTGCCCGGACCGGCTATTATTGAGGAGCGCGAGTCGACCGCGATAATTCGTCCGGGCATGTCTGGGTTTGTCGATGAATATCTCAACCTGCATATCGTTGCTCGGGCAGAGGGATCGCAGTCATGACGGAGTTTGACGCGCTGACGCTGGAGATCTTGTGGAGTCGGCTGATCACGATCGTGGACGAGATGGCCGCCATTGTGGTGCGGACCTCGTTTTCGACGGTGGTGGGGGCGGCCAACGACTTTGGGTG
>DOUV01000521.1 GCA_003520455.1 Chloroflexota bacterium
GCCCCGTCGTCGCCGTTGGCGCGGCCCGCACCGGCAGCGGCAAGAGCCAGACCAGCCGGCGCGTCGCCGCGATTCTGCGTGACCTGGGGAAGCGCGTCGTGGTGGTTCGCCATCCCATGCCCTACGGGGACCTCGCCCGGCAGGCGGTCCAACGGTTCGCTAACCTTGAGGACCTGGATCGGCACGAGGTGACCATCGAGGAGCGCGAGGAGTACGAGCCGCATCTGGCCGCCGGTACGGTCGTCTATGCCGGCGTGGACTACGGTCGCATCCTGCAGGCGGTTGAGGAAGAGGCCGAGATCATTATCTGGGACGGCGGGAACAACGACTTCCCCTTCTTCCGTCCCGACTACGTCATTGTTGTGGTGGACCCCCACCGCGCCGATCATGTCGCCCGCTACCACCCCGGCGAGACCAACGCCCGGATGGCCGATGTCATCGTCATCAACAAGATCGACACGGCACCCCCCGAGGGTGTGGCCGAGACGCGGCGTCTGGTCGCCGAACTCAACCCCCAGGCGCTTGTGGTCGACGCCGCCAGCCCGATCTTCGTCGAGCAGCCGGAGCAAATCCGGGAACAGCGGGTTCTGGTGATCGAGGATGGGCCGACGCTGACGCACGGCGAGATGGCCTACGGCGCGGGCGTGGTGGCCGCACGTCGCTACGGCGCGGCTGAGATGGTCGATCCGCGACCCTACGCGGTCGGCTCGATCCGTGAGACCTTCGAGAAGTACCCCGCCACCGGCCCGGTACTACCCGCGATGGGCTATGGCCCCGAACAGATCGCCGACCTCCAGGAGACAATTCGCCGCACACCGGCCGATCTGGTCATCATCGCGACGCCGGTTGACCTGCGCCGCCTGATCACCTTCGAGACCCCGGCCGTACGCGTGCGCTACGAACTGCAGGAGATCGGGGAGCCGACCCTGGCGCAACTTCTCACGCGCCGCTTCGCGTAACCAGGGCGCGGATTTCAACTGCGCCCCTTCAGCTGACCCCGGACAAGCGTCCGGGCGCGGCGTTACGCGCCCAGATCCACCACGGACACCTGACACCAAAACGACGCGGCAATTACGGGATGCGGCCCGAGGGGTCAAGCGGTTGATCCCGGCCCGAGTTTCCGAAGTCCCTTGACCATGATGACCGGCATCACCGCAAAGATGCCTGTGTGAGGGCTCTCCAGATCGCCGACGACCGCCTCGGTGCGAGCGAGAAGATCGTCAGCGTCCACCCGCTCGTCGACGACCGCGAAGATCACCCGCTGGTGAGTCTTGTGCGCTTGCGTGAGTGAGGCCACAGAAGGAAACAACGGCGCATCCTCCTGCAGATAGCCCAAACTCCGCGCCAGCCCGGTGCTCTCCAGGACCGTCGCGCCATTCACGCCCGCATCTGCCCAGGCCGCCAGGAGGTCAGTCAGGCGGCTGGGGTTGTTGAGCACGAATAAGATGAACCTCAACATCGTCGAACTCCTCTTCCCCGGCACGTTCGTCCGGGGGTGGCGCCTCAGGCCGGAAGATCGGCCGGAGCTGCACCGTCACCAGGGTGCCTACCAGCACCACCAACCTGCGATACGAGAGACCTCCTTCCCGATGATACCACCGCTCATTCCCACAGCTGGCGAATGTCAGGCGCCAACCTGCCGAAGTTCAGCCTGCTCGATGGTCTCATCGCCGCGGAAGAGCCACCGCAGCAAGAGCGGGGTGACGAGGGTCGTCACCAGGACCACGACCACCGCGATCGCAAAGACCTCGTCGCCGATAAGGCCGTTCTCTATCCCGATAGCAGCCACGATCAGGCCGACCTCGCCGCGCGAGACCATCCCGGCGCCGACCTGCAACGACTGGCGCGGCGAGAAGCCGCCCAGAAACGCACCCGCGCCGGAGCCGATGATCTTCGAGATGATCGCGATCAGGCAGATCAGGACCACGAAGGGCAAAACCTGGGGCGAGAGCAGGCGCGCATTGGCCAGGAGGCCGATGCTCACGAAGAAGATCGGCACGAAGAAGCCGTACGCCACCACGCGGACCCGATCCTCAACCTCGCGTTTGAGGCTGGTCCGGCCGAAGATGACACCGGCGATGAAGGCACCCGTAATGGCTGCGACCCCGCCGACCACTTCCGCGGTCACGGCGAAGATCAGCGCCACGATGACCACCAGCGACACCAGCCCCTCTGTGATCGGCATGCGGTTGACCCAGTCGGTCAGTCGGGGCAAGACCCATATCCCAACCAATGAGGCACCGAGCAGGTAGACCACCATCCGCAGGAACACCAGACCGAGCCCCGCGATTCCACCACCCCCCCCTGACACAATCGCGACAAAGAGCGAGAGCAGCAAAATCACCAGCACGTCGTCAATCACCGCCGCACCCAACAGGGCCAGGCCAGGTGGCCGCCGGAGGACACCCAGCTCCATCAACGTCTGGGCCGAGATGCTGACACTGGTGGCCGTCAGGATGATCCCGATGAAGAGCGCTTTGACTGGTACATAGCCGAAGGGCAACGCCACCAGCGCGCCCAGCACCAGCGGCGCAATGACTCCCAGCACACCCGCGAGCAGGGCCACGCGTCCCGACCTGAGCATGTCTTCGAGGTGAATCTCCAGCCCGGCGTAAAACATCAGCAGGATGACACCGACCTCAGCCAGATGCTGCACACTCTCGCTCAGATGCTCGTCCGGAAAGAGCGGCCAGTGGAAGATGTTGAGGATCGTCGGCCCGAGGATCAGGCCGACAAGTAACTCGCCCAGCACGGCCGGCTGGTGCAGCCGCTGGCTGGTGAGGCCGCCAAGCTTGGCCGCTCCAATGATGATCGCCAGCGCAAGCATGAACTGTAACGAGGGAGTCATCGAGCTCCTTTCCTGTAACCACTCGGTCCAACGAGAGATTGCTTCCAGGAACAGCCGGTATCTGGCCGGAAAAGCGCCGGGCCGCGAGTCGTCCCGACCGGGCAAATATCCCGGCGGCCGAGGCCCCGGGTCGCCCCGGTCCCGGCACTGCCGAACGTCTATTACTGACAGGAGTTACACAGTAGGTTAAATTGCGAACGGAGTATCGGCTTGGAGTGCGCGCTTCAGCGCGCGAAAGCACGCACTACAAGCCAAATGCCTCTTCTCTGAGCCATCAACCTTGAATCACCACCTTGCACCGCGTACGTCGTGTTACTGACAGGAGTTCCGCGGTGGTGGCGTGCCAGGCC
>DOUV01001003.1 GCA_003520455.1 Chloroflexota bacterium
CGCCTCGGGGACCGGGGGACGGCTCGGGGCGCCTCGCTGGAGCTGCGCCAGGAGCAACCGCGCAGCATCGAAACCAGGGCGCAGGGCCAACGCCTGCTCACAGCAGGCCAGGGCCTGGCTGAGCCGGCCCTCACCCCGATGAACGTTGGCCAGGGCGACCAGCGCCTCCGCCGCGAAGTCGGGGCGTTGACCCCGGCGGTAGGCCTCGGCCAGCTTGCGCAGCGCAACCTTGTTGGTGCGGTCGTGACGCAGAACTTGCTGCCAGGTCCGAACAGCCTGCCCGGGCTGTCGAGTTGCCATAAAGCGATCGGCCAACAACATCAATGTACTGGCGGCCGCGCCGTGATTCTCCAACGCCGCGTAGATCTCGGCAATCTTCGCCAGGGTCGCCGGATCGCCTGGATTGAGCTCTGCGACACGGAGATAGACCTGAAGTGCCGCCTCGGCACGCCCGGCCTCGATCAGTGCCAGCCCAAGACTCACGTGGACGGGAACGTCGTCCGGGCGCTCCGCGAGTGCCCGCCGGTAGGCCTCGGCCGCCAGAAGCCAGCGGCCCCCCCAGGCATGGTCATGACCCTCGTTGATCGCCTGCTCGTATGCAGTTTCATACACTTCGGTCGTCATGGGGCAGACAGCTTCCTGGGGATGGAAGGGAGGGATTTGAGCGGGGAGATTCGTGATTGATCCCCGATAGCAGGCACATCTCGAATCTCCCGTCTCTCATCTCTCTAGACCTCTCGGTTCGGTGCGAACAGACGCACCAAGAGTGCCTTCTGCGCGTGCATGCGGTTCTCGGCCTGCTGGAAAAGGCGCGAGTGCGGGCCGTCGGCCACCTCATCGGTGATCTCTTCGCCCCGGTGCGCCGGCAGACAGTGCAAGACAATCACGTCTGGACGGGCGGCCGCAATCAACTGTTGGTTGACCTGATAGGGCGGGAAGACCGCGCGCCGGCGCGCAGACTCATCCTCCTGGCCCATGCTCGTCCAGACATCGGTATAGATGGCGTCGGCGCCGGCCACCGCCTCATAGGGATCGCGGAAGCGTTGAACGTCGGCCCCAAGCTCGCGCGCTCGTTGCATGGCGTCCGGCCTGGGCTCGTAGCCCGCGGGAGTCGCTACCCGCATCCGCACGCCGGACAGAGCCGCCCCAAACATCAATGAGGTCAACACGTTGTTGCCGTCGCCAACGTAGGCCAGGGTACGACCGCTCAGTTGTTCGTCCCACACCTCGTACATCGTAAAGTAGTCGGCCAGTCCCTGGCAGGGATGGCTGTAGTCAGAGAGGCCATTGATCACCGGGACGGGCGACCAACGGGCGAGGTCGAGGATATCTTGATGGCCAAAGACGCGGGCCATGATCGCGTTGACGTAGCCGCCGAGGACGCGAGCCACGTCAGCCGTGCTCTCGCGCTTGCCGAGCTGAATCTCGTTCGGGCTCAGGTAGAGCGCGTGGCCGCCCAATTGCAGCATGCCGACGTCGAAAGAGACGCGCGTGCGCAGGCTCGGCTTCTGGAAGACCATTCCCAAGACTTTGCCCTGTAATAAGGGTGGGTTGGTGCCGCTGGTCCGGAGTTCGGTTTTCAGACGAGCGGCGAGGCCGAGAAGATCGTAAAACTGATCGGGGATGAGATCAGCGAGACTAAGAAAGTGCTTCATCCGAGAGCGCCTCCGCGTAAAGTGATGTGAAGGGTAGCATAGTTCAAGGGGCCGGACAAGTAAGAATTCGGTCACCGTGCTGGCGCTCGACAGCACCGTGCCGATTGAGGGTTCGCCCGTTGAACTCCCGCACCGAGGTGCTCAACGAGCGGATACTCAGGACCCGCCCGTTGCTGTCGGCCCGGCGGCTCGTACCTCCGCACTGACTTCATCGGCAAACTTTCGGAAGTTCTCCTGAAAGCGCCGGGCAAGCTTGTTCGCCGCCGCATCGAATTCAGCCCGATCGCTCCAGGTCTGGCACGGGTTGAGCAGGTCGGCCGGCACCCCGGGAACCTCGGTGGGCACTGCAAAGCCAAAGACGGGGTCGGTGCGCATTGGGACCCTGTCGAGCGTGCCGCTCAGCGCCGCTCGGACCATGGTCCGAGTCTGGCTGAGCTTCATTCGATGGCCTACGCCGTAGGGCCCAGCGGTCCAACCGGTATTGATCATCCAGACGCTGGCGGCATGCGCCTCGATCCGCTCGCCCAACATGCGGGCGTACACCGCAGGGTGGAGGACCAGAAACGGGGCTCCGAAGCAGGCGCTGAATGTGGCTTCGGGCTCCGTTACGCCGCGCTCCGTGCCGGCGACTTTCGCCGTGTAGCCACTCAGAAAGTGGTACAGGGCCTGCGCCTGGGACAGATAGGCAATGGGTGGCATGACGCCGAAGGCATCGGCGGTGAGGAACAGGATCGCGCGTGGGTGGCCGGCGCGGCCCGACGGCTCGTAATTGCCGATGAATTCGAGCGGGTAGGCGGCGCGGGTATTCTCGGTGAGTTGGTCGTCCTCGAAGCGGAGCGCGCGGCTGCCAGGCTCCACGACGACGTTCTCAAGAATAGTTCCGAACCGGTTGCTGGCGGCCCAGATTTGAGGTTCTGCCTCCTGCGAGAGACCGATCACCTTGGCGTAGGAGCCTCCCTCAAAGTTGAAGATGCCGTCATCGCTCCACCCGTGCTCGTCGTCCCCGATCAGTCGCCGCTCTGGGTCGGTGGAGAGCGTGGTTTTGCCGGTGCCCGAAAGGCCGAAGAAGAGCGCGACGTCGCCGGCCAGGCCGGTGTTCGCTGAGCAGTGCATCGAGAGGACGCCTTGCCTCGGGAGCAGGTAGTTCATCACGGTGAAGATCGATTTCTTGATCTCGCCCGCGTAGCGGGTCCCACCGATCAGGACGATGCGCCTCTGGAGGTTGAGGAGCACGAAAGTCTCGCTGTGTGTACCGTCAACCGTCGGGTCGGCGTGGAAGTTCGGCGCGTGCAGGATGGTGAAGTCCGGCACGAAGGTGGCCAACTCATCCTCCGTCGGGCGGATGAAGAGATTGTAGGCAAAGAGCGTGTGCCAGGCCGACTCAGAAATGACTCGGACGCGGACCCGGTAGGCCGGATCGGCGCCAGCGAAGAGATCGCGCACAAAGAGATCGCGATCACTGAGATAGGCGGCAACTTTGCCACGCAGGCGATCGAACTTGTCGGGATCCAGCGGTTGGTTGACACTCCCCCACCAGATGTCCTCCGCAGTCGACGGCTCCTTGACGATAAACTTGTCTTTCGGGGAGCGGCCGGTGTGTTTGCCAGTCCGCGCGACAAACGAACCGGAGGCGGTGATCTGGCCCTCACCTCGTCGTAGGGCGTGCTCGTAGAGTTCAGGCGGCAAGAGATTCCAAAGGAGTTGCTGCCGCGGGGTGAGATCGTCCACTGCGAGGATCGGTGGGGTTCTATTATTCTTCTCAACCATCTATGGCTCCTTACCGTTGCGTTCGGGAAAATACTCTGAAAGCGGTCGATATGGCCCTCGTCAGACGACGGCATGAAACCTTCAAGGGCTCAACTCAGGGAATTCTTTGCATCTTTTGTGCAATTCACCCCTGGCTTCGTCGCGCAAGACTTATTCTCCCTGCCGGGTATTCGCGTTAGAAGAGCTGCACGTCGTTGACAACCAGAGCGAATCGGCAGCCGAGTGTCTGCGCCGCGGCCCGGCACATCAGCATGCGGCTCAGGAAGATCTCGAAGTATTCCATGACCGAGGAGGCGGTAGTGTCGATCGTCAGTTCCAGGGTGATGATGTCGCGTGCGTCGCTCACCCGGACGAAGGAGCGCACGACCGCGTAGTTGACACGGTCGTGCACGTCGAACTGGAGCGGGTCTGGCTCTTGGACGCGCGACCGGTGCACGTCGGACTTGTCGGCGATCGCGAGCGCGGCGGCGACGATGCTGGTCACGCTGCCCTGCTCCTCTTCATGATTGCCGACAGCGTTGATGATCAGGGCCACCTCGTCCAAATCCATCCCGGCCCTAAGCAACACATCCTTGGCGATCAAAGCGCCGTTCAGCGCATGGTTCTCGCGATGGATGACATTGCCGATGTCATGGAGGTAGCCCGCCATGGCGGCCAGTTCGGCCGTGCGCTCCGGATGGCCCAATCGCAGGAGAACGTTCCTCGCAATATTGGCGACGAGACTGGCGTGCCGCTCGCCGTGTTCGGTATAACCTATGGCACGGAGGTAGGTGTTCGCCTGCCGTATAAAGGTTGTGACCAGGGGATCCTGGCGCACCGTTGCGAGTGTGACCGGAGAGAGTGCGGGTTCTGGCATAGTAAAAGTGACTCTCGATCGTCCAGAATAGTGATTGTATCACGCTCTCAAGTGACGTCAAAGCATTTTGTGCTCGTTTCCGGGCTGATCAACAGGTGTATGAGGGGCGACGAACCCTTGGTGTGGTCTCAGAAACTGCGAAAGGTTGTCTGTCACCCTGGTGTGGGCGCTCCCTCCAACCCAGGTGCGTCGCACCTTGCCGATTGAGTTATCCTGGCTGATTTCCACTCGGTCGTGGATACCGGGGCGTAAGCACTTTTGTTGCCAGGAGCAGTCCGCGCTCAGTCCGGGATACCTCCTTGCGCCGCCAAATCGGTTGACGCTTATTTCTGGCGGCGGTATAATTTTTGCACTCACTGCGATTTTGTTCACAAGAAGCCACTTTCCAAGGGAGGAATATGGTTCATGGTCCGCACCCAATTTCAAACCCTCGTTGAGGGTTTGCAGTACCGCGGCCGTGAGGGACAGTGGAGCTGGATCCTTCACCGCGTCACCGGCCTCGGCGTCTTCCTCTTCCTCGCACTGCACATCTTCGACATCTTCTTGCTGTCATTCGGCCCCAACGGGCCCTTCGAGACTCTGCTCTTCATCTACCACCAGCCGTGGGCCCGAGTTCTTCACATCTTCCTCTTCTTTGGCGTGCTGTTTCATGCCGTCAATGGTATCCGCATCACCATTCTCGATTTTTGGCCGCAGTTGTGGAAGTACCAGCGCCAGGCGGTGTGGTTCGAAGTTGTCGTGTTTCTAGCCGTATTTTTGCCATCCACCGCCGTGATTCTCATGCAGATCCTTACCAGTCATTGAGAGGGGGCGTCACCAGTGTATAAGTCCGCAGTGGCCTACCGCTCGGCCCAGCAGCGTTTGGAGCGCTCGAGTAACTTCGAGCTTTTCGCCTGGTTCTTCATGCGCATCAGCGGGGTGATCCTGCTCTTCATGGCAGTTTTCCACCTGCTCTACATGCACTTTGTCGTTGGTGTGACCAAGATCACCTTCGACGTGATCGCGGACCGTTGGACCGGACCGGCCGGGGCCTTCTGGCGCATGTTTGATATGTTCCTGCTGGCCTTCGCTTTCACCCATGGTACCAACGGTGTGCGCTACGTTCTGGAGGATTACATCGAGTCCCAGGGCTGGCGCGTGTTCACGAAGACGATTCTCTACCTGCTGTACTTCGCACTCATCATTCTGGGTGCCTACATTATTTTCAGCTTCCAAAAACCGGTATAAATGAGGGCCTGGGGTGGGGACCGGAGTCAAGTCACCAATTCCCAACCTCCTCCCCCTGATCTATCCCCCATCCAGAGGAAATTATGGCCTATTATCAATACGATGCGCTCGTCGTCGGGGCCGGTGGTGCCGGCCTCATGGCAGCGCTGTACGCATCGCGCGGCGCCAACGTTGCGGTTCTGAGCAAACTCTATCCCACTCGCTCCCACACGGGGACTGCCCAGGGTGGTATTGGGGCGGCGCTGGGAAACCTCGAGGAGGATCACTGGATCTGGCACATGTACGACACCATCAAGGGGTCGGACTGGCTTGGTGATCACGATGCTATCGAAGTGATGTGCCGTGAGGCCATTGATGTGGTCTACGAATTGGAGCACATGGGCCTGCCCTTCAACCGGACTCCGGATGGTCGCATTGATCAACGACCCTTCGGGGGACATGCGAGCCATTTCGGCCAGAAACCCGTGCGTCGGGCCTGCTATGCGGCCGACCGCACCGGTCACATGATCTTGCAGACCCTCTATCAGCAGTGCATCAAGAACAATGTCACGTTCCATGATGAGTTTCATGTGCTAGACCTGATCATCGAGGATGGCGTCTGCAAGGGATGCATCGCCTACGAGATCGACACGGGCGAGATTCACACGTTCCACGCCAAAGCGGTTCTGCTGGCGACCGGTGGGTGGGGGAAGTGCTGGAGCATTACCAGCAACGCCTTCACACTGACAGGAGACGGGCCGGCGATCTGCTTGCGCCACGGCATTCCCCTGCAGGATATGGAGTTCTTCCAGTTCCACCCCACGGGCATCTATAAGATGGGGATCCTCATTACTGAGGGTGTCCGTGGGGAGGGCGGTATCCTGCGCAACCGGGATGGCGAACGCTTCATGGAGCGCTACGCCCCCAGCATGAAGGATCTGGCCAGTCGCGATGTGATCTCTCGAGCGATCTACCTCGAGATCCGCGAGGGACGCGGGATTGAGGGCAAGGATTACGTCTACCTCGACGCAACCCACCTGGGGAAAGAGGTGGTTGAGAAGAAGCTCCCCGACATTGCCGACTTCTGCCGGACCTACCTGGGGGTCGATCCCGTCACCGACCCGATGCCGATCCAACCGACCGCCCACTATGCCATGGGGGGCGTTCCAACCGACGTAGACGCACGGGTGGTGATCGACGACCAGCGTACGCCGATTTACGGGCTCTACGCCACCGGCGAGGTCGCCTGCGTCTCAGTCCACGGCGCGAATCGCTTGGGGACGAACTCATTGGTCGATCTGGTAGTCTTCGGCCGCCGCGGTGGGCGCCATATGGCCGAATTCGTCAACCAGATCGACTTCCAACCGATCCAGAGCGACGCCGACGCGTGGACCAAAGAGCAGGTCAGCCGTATCCTCAGCAATACCGGCGACGCGACACCAGGCAAGATCCGAAGTGAGATGCAGAAGACGATGATGGACCGTGTCGGTGTCTTCCGCGAGGAAGCCGGCATGCAACAGGCGCTGGACAAGCTCGGGGAGTTGCGCGAGCGTTACGGGCGGATCAGCATTGATGACAAGGGCAAGCGCTTCAACACCGATCTGTTGGAGACGATCGAGCTCGGCAATCTGCTCGATCTGGCCGAAGTAACGACCGTCGCGGCGCTCAACCGGACCGAGAGCCGGGGCGCTCACTCGCGCGAGGATTACAATCAGCGTGACGATGAGAACTGGCTCAAACATACCCTGATCTGCCGGGAGTCCGATGGGAGCTACCGCATCGACTACAAACCGGTCCGCCTGAGCGACGATCCTCGCTTTGCCCCCAAGGAGCGGAAGTATTGATGTGATTCCAGGAGTTGGAAGTCAGGGTCGCGTACTTCTGGCCCTGCATCGTTGCCTTCAACGGCTAGAGCGGCTACCGCATCGTCTGCGAGAGGCAGGCCCGGCCCGGCATCCAACTGCAGCGCCTGGCCGCGGCGCTGGTGTTCTTGCTCCCGAGCAGCAGCCGGCGCAATGCCAACGACAGGATCGACGCGCGGCTCGACTGGTTCTGCCCGCTCCGTGTGTTATGAGAACGCCTCTCATCACGAGGTACGACCCACCTCGGCGTGAGTCGCACCCGTAGACTTTTTATGGAGACCTTCGGATGCAAGCAACCCTGAAAATCAAGCGCTACAACCCTGAGAAAGATGAGGCTCCGCATTGGGAGTCGTACGAGGTGGAGGTCGAACCGACCGACCGGGTCCTCGACGCGCTGCACTCCCTCAAATGGTACCAGGACGGCACGCTCACCTTCCGGCGATCGTGTGCTCATGGAATCTGCGGCTCAGACGCGATGCGGATCAACGGAGTCAACCGGCTGGCCTGCAAGGTGCTGATGAAGGATGTGCCCGGCACGGTCACGATTGAACCAATACTAGGGCTATCGGTGGTCAAGGACCTGGTGGTTGATATGGAGCCGTTTTTCGGCCAGTACCGCTCCGTGATGCCCTGGCTGATCAACGATGAGGCGCCGCCGCCCCGCGAGCGGCTGCAAAGCCCCGAGGAGCGGGAGCGCTTCGACGATACGACGAAGTGCATCCTCTGCGCGGCCTGCACGACCGCGTGCCCGAGCTTCTGGGCCCGGGGAGAGTACGTCGGCCCGGCGGCGATCGTCCAGGCGCACCGCTTCATCTTCGACAGCCGCGACCGCGGTGCCGGCCAGCGGTTGGAGATCCTCAATGAGCCGGACGGCGTGTGGCGCTGTCGCACGATCTATAATTGCACCAACGCCTGCCCCCGCGAGATTCCTGTCACCCAGGCGATCGGGGAGGTCAAGAAGGCGCTGCTCTTCAGCCGTTTGTAAGGAATCAACCGCAACGCGCGCGAAGGGCGCAGAGGCGAGAAGTAGCCTCTGCGCCCTTCGCTTCGCATACCTGCCCCGTTGCGGTTGATTGATCCCTTACCCTCCGCCGGCCAGGTCGGTCAGGTCTTTCTCACGCAAGAGGGCGCGGCGCCAGCGGTTGATGTCGGGGATGATGTAGGGCAGGAGCCGGAGCGTGTAGTAGGGCGGGAGCACGGGAAGACCCAGCATATCGCCGAAGAGGATCATCGCCATCAGGTGCTCCCGTTCGGTTCGCTCGCGGCGCATCATCCGCTCCACCTCGTAGAAGGTCATCCCGTAGAGGAACTCGGCGGCTGTTTGGCGCAGCTTCTCGAGTCGCAGGCGCAATGACTCCCACTCTGGCGGCATGGTTTTCTCCTCAGTGTACCGATGGGTGCACCTCGATTGTAGCGCCTTGGGCCACCCTTGCCAAGGCCTGGCGGCAGGCCCACGAGCATTTTGCCCTACGCTACCGTCGCTTTCGGGGTGGGGCGTACCCCCAGCGCCTGAGGGTCTGCTCGTCGCGCCGCCACTTTGGTCGTACCTTGGCCCAGAGCTCGAGGAAGACACGCTGTCCCAAAAACTGCTCGATCTCGCGACGAGCCGCAGCGCCGATGGCTTTAAGCTTTCGTCCTCCAGCTCCGATGACGATAGGCTTGTGGGCCTCGCGTTCCACAATCACGTTGGCGTTGATGTAGATGAGATCGTTCTCGCGCTCCTTGAACTCCTCGACCTGAACGTCCAGCCCATACGGGATCTCCTGTTCAAGTTGGAGGATCGCCTGCTCGCGGATCAATTCGGCGACAATCTCGCGCTCCTGCTGATCGCTGAGTTGCTCGGGCGGGTAGAAGCGTGGCCCTTCGGGGAGGTGCGCGACGATCGTGTCCAGCAACTCCTCAACGTGGCGGCCTTCGGTGAGCGAGACGATCACCGAATCAACCCATTCCCCGAGCCCACGGTAGGCCACGACCCGCTCATCGAGTTCGTCCGCAGGCACCAGGTCAGCCTTGTTGAGTACCAGAATCGCCGGGACGCCGGCCGCGGCGATTGCGGTGACGATCTCTTGATCCTTGGCGTTTGGTGGGTGCGAGACGTCTACCAGGAAGAGGATCAGGTCAGCATCGGGGAGGGCCTCGACTGCCAGATCAACCATGAACTCACCAAGTGTATCGTACGGGTCGTGAATCCCGGGCGTGTCCACGAAGATCACCTGCGCATCTGGCCGGGTGAGGAAGCCACGGATGAGGCGGCGGGTGGTTTGCGGCTTGGGTGTGACGATGGCGATCTTGTGGCCCACGAGCCTGTTCATGAGAGTGCTCTTGCCAACGTTCGGCTGGCCGACCACAGCGACAAAACCGGAGCGATGCCCCGCTGGCAGAGCCTCCTCGGGCGGCAAGAGCACCCTGTCCTGATCCTGCGATTGATCCGGTTGATCACTCATTCTTCATCATCCTTCGGCTCTAAGACAAGTTTCGCCCAAGGTGATCGAGTGCTGTGATCGTGAAGGTGCCCGTCGGTGTGCTCAGTTGCATCAGCGCCCGGGCCTTCCCGATGGTGAGATTCGCCATTTGCCCCTCCTTGCCGTGGGAGTGATTAGATGCCATTCTAGTGGCGGCGATCGGAGCAGGCAAGCACGCTCGTGGCCGAGCAAGCCAGCTGGACTCGCTTGCGCCCGTTGCGTGGAGAAAGAGAAGGGGGAGGGGCTGAAGAGTGCCCCTCCCCCAGATTGAGTTCGTTTGCACTACAGGCGGGCGCCGCTCAGCGCACGCAGCAGCAGCACGAAGATCACGGCACCCAGGAAGCTGACGATGATCGTGGTGACGTTCAGACCGGTGGTGAGATCAACGCCGAAGAGCGCTTGGGCCAGGAACCCCCCGACCAGCGCGCCGATCAGTCCGACGATGATGTCGCCCACGACGCCATAACCACCGCCACGAACGACCTGGCCGGCGAGCCAGCCAGCGATCAAACCGACGATCGCCCAAACGAGGATACTCGTTAACATGTCGAACCCTCCTTTTAGAAAGTGGTAAGAATTGATACGACAGGGAGATCACGCTGCCTTCGAAGGGGCGGTTCGTGATCGTCCCTCTATTGTCCGTTAGAAGCAAGAGCTATGCCAGAGCCACTCCCCGATAGGAGTGCTACTATCCCAGCAGTCTCCAGATTGAACCCGCCCGGCGGCGCCAGGGGAAATAGACCGTCACGTCCTGATTCGAGGTGTTTTGAAGAACCAGCGTTCCGCACCCCAGATAGGGCGCGTCGTCTCGGCGGGCCGTGGTGCTTCAACAAATCGGAAGGCCTGGCTGGTCGTGGCGATCGTGCCGGCGGCCACGGCCGGCGGTGACGCGGG
>DOUV01000005.1 GCA_003520455.1 Chloroflexota bacterium
GCAACTCCTCACGATAGGTGCGTTTGTTTTTATTTTTCTCGTCGTGGCCGTGGTAACGACGCTGGTCCTGCTTCTCGCCGGGCGGGGAGGCCAATCGACCGAGCGAACATTCGCGCCCGGCGTCGCGGTGACCGTTGAGCCGGTGGGGAGCGGCAATATCGTACGTGTGGCGGGGCAGGTCGCGCCCAGCCAGGAGGTGGAACTCTACCGGAATGATATCTTCGTTGACCGGACTACCGCCGATCAGCAGGGCAGGTTCGCCTTCCCCTTTGTGCCCCTCTCACTGGAGGGGCCGAGCACACTTACGCTCCGCGCCGTGACCCGCGAGGGCCGCGAGGGGGACGTCCTGTGGCAGCGCTCCGACCTGACGGTACCATTTCGCTAGCCGCCTTCAGGAGGTGGTTGGTTGCGGATTGTTCCTGCGGTTCCCAGAAGCCGCGCGTCCGGCAGTGCTCGCCGCGCGCGGCTCGTTGCTCAGTCGATAATCCCAATTCGGCTCAGCGGAAGAGCGATACAAAGGGTTGAATGCAGGTTGAGCCGGATCCGATTGGGCGCGAATTGAATTGGCCTGCTACTGCGTCGCGCGAACCAACGCGGACAAAACCTCGTCGTAGTGCGGTGCCATCTGCTCCCAGGCAAAGCGGGCCACAGCCGGCCGGAGCGTGAAGGCGCGGACGGCATCAGGGTTCTGAATGGCCCAGCGGAGACGGTCTACGAGCGCTTCGAAACCGCGGTAGAGTACGAGATCGCGGGTCTCGGTGGGGATGTACTCGGGGTAGACCAGGCGGTCAGGCAGGATGGGGAAGCAGTCGCAGTAGATGGCCTCGATCGTGGCGAGGCCGAAGAACTCGTGGCGAGCCGTACTCACCTGGAGATCAGCCTCCCAGAGCAGGCGGGCATAGGTAGCGAAGTCCTCGGCGTAGCCGAAGTGGCGCACCTGCGACCCCAACCATGCCCGCGCCGTCAGGAACTCCTCCGGCTTTTGCCGGAACGACTCGCCCGCGATGATGACCTCGAAGGGCCGGTTCTCCTCGGCCAGCCGCCGCAGCGCGGCGAAGAACTCGGCCGGGTTCTTGTCGTACTCCCACCGGTGGTTCCAAAGAATCGTCAACGGGCCTTTCCGTGGCGTGGCCGGCCGGTGGGCGTCGAAGCGGTCCAGCGCTACTCCCGGCTCGAGCACGTGCGCCCGCGCACGAAGCCGCCCGATGGTATCGAGTTCGTTATAATCGGGGAAGTGTTTGAGTAAGCGAGGCAGTTCGTCGAAGAATTCCTCACGGTGAAAGCGCGAGTTGAAGAAGAGCGCCGCCGCTGCCAGGGCCGAGGCGTAGTTGATGAAGCCGTAGTGCAGATCGCGCCTGGTACCCGGCGGCGGCGGAAAGGTCAGCTGGTTCTCGTGAAAGTAAAGCGCGGCTGGAATCGTGGCCGTCTCGGGCCGCGCCAGGGCGAGAAAGGTCGTCAGGTCGAGCATGTCGGTGGCGAGGAGGAGCGCCGGCTGCAGATCGTGTTGGCGAAACTCGCGGGCCAGCGTGACCGCACCGCCGTGCATGCGCCATTTCCAGAAGCGGCCCGGTAACTCAAGCCGGACGACCTCGTGGCGGCTGTGAGCCGCGTAGCCCGCCGCCCAGGCAGCGTGGGAACCCGTACTGTACGGTTCGAGGAGAACGATCTGCATCACCCCTTCTCCTGTGAGTCGGCGGAAATCGGCCGCGGTTGTCGAGTAGGGTAGATGGGGAGCGAGTGTCTGTCAACAGATCCGAGAACGGCGACGGTGCCGGAAGAATGTGTTCGACAGGTGCGACTGGAGAGGAACGCGGGACAAGGATGCTCTCGCGCCAGTTGATGCTCCGGCCGGACGGCGAGGCTCGTTCGTCCCCAACAGCGAGCGACCATCCAGGAAAATGGGTGGTCGCTCGCTGTTGGGGATTTCTCCCGAGGATGACTACGCCTCGACACGAAAACGGAGGATATCGCCGCGCGTTCGCAAGAAGGAGATTTTCTTGTCGAGGGCCTTGGCTGCAGCTTTCAGCCGGTTGCGGATAGTCGTCCGATTTTCCCCCTCGGCGACCTGCACTTCGCCGCCTTCACCCGGGTGAATGTCGCGAAGGAAGTTCTGGTACTCTTCACGAATCCTGGCCCGCTGGCTCGGCTTTTTGCCGGGGGTCAGTGCTTCAATCTCTTCACGACTCAGTTTCTGAAACTCAGGCATAAAACTCTTTCCTCCTGCGCAATGCGCAATTCTCGGCGGATGTCCAAAGGTGGACCTTGCTACCCGAGCACACTGAAGGTCAAAATGCCGACATTTGCTGCCAACCTCTTACGATCGGCGGTCGTCAACCACAGTCACCTCCACCTGGAGACAACTATGCCTCGACACGAAAACGGAGGACACCGCCGCGCGTTCGCAAGAAGGAGATTTTCTTGTCGAGGGCCTTGGCTGCAGCTTTCAGCCGGTTGCGGATAGTCGTCCGATTTTCCCCCTCGGCGACCTGCACTTCACCACCTTCACCCGGGTGAATGTCGCGAAGGAAGTTCTGGTACTCTTCACGAATCCTGGCCCGCTGGCTCGGCTTTTTGCCGGGGGTCAGTGCTTCAATCTCTTCACGACTCAGTTTCTGAAACTCAGGCATAAAACTCTTTCCTCCTGCGCAATGCGCAACCCGCGCTTGATCTCCCAAGTCTATGCGTTGTTACTTTAGCATAAAAAACGCTGGCACGCCAACAAATTTGATCAACCTCATGTAATTGGTTACATAATATTCATGTTCGCCAATCACATCGGGCTCCATGTGTCGATCCCCCGGTGGTGCCGAGGGGCCTGCTGTACGAGGATTGGATGGTATCATGCATGCATTTGGCGGCAATGAGTATCTCCTGGCGATGAGGAGCCTTAGGGGCATTCTTTCCCCGGCGAGGCCTGGGGCGCGAGTTGCTGGAGGGAGCGCTTTTTCGAGGCGATGACTGTGGCCCGAACACCTATCCTCCTTGCCGGATTTCTTTGACAGCACGGCAGGCAACACGCTCGTATTTTCGAAACGTGCAGATAGGGGGAGTGGTGAACGCCGGGGTGAAATCGGCGGTCTGGGCCCGAGGCCGGAGGGATGTCTGGCGACGCTATTCCCGGGCGGGGGCACGTGCTTCTGGCAAACCAAACGGCGATGATCAGCAAACAAGGAGCCGCCGGCTATCAGCAGCAGCGGCTTCTGCCCGCGTCGTTATAGACAAAACCGCCTGACGATGGCTATAATGAAGTGCCCGAAGGAGGAATTCATCGTGACTATGACCGCACTCGACGGTATCCGCATTCTCGATCTCACCCAGGCTCTGGCAGGGCCTTACTGCACCCAATTGCTCGGTGATCTCGGTGCGGATGTGATCAAGATTGAGCGCCCGGACGAAGGCGACCAGGCGCGCCGCTGGGGTCCACCCTTCCTGGCGGGAGAGAGCGCCTATTTCCTCAGTACGAACCGCAACAAGCGAGGCCTCGCGCTTGATCTCCAGCACCCGCGCGGACGCGAGGTCCTCTGGCGCCTCGTGGAGCAATCCGACGTCCTGGTCCACAATGTGCCGCGCGTGGCGACGCGGATGAAGCTGGGCATTGACGAGACCGGTCTGCGGGCGCGCAATTCGCGCCTGATCTACGCCAGCGTGACCGGCTTCGGCCTCACCGGGCCGTACGCCGAGCGGCCGGGGTACGACTTGATCGCTCAGGGTATGAGCGGCACGATGGCGTTGACAGGCGAGCCCGACGGTGGCCCGATGCGTTTTCCCAGCCCGATTGCCGATATCACCACCGGTGTGTACTGTGCCCTGGGCATCGTCGCGGCGCTGTACGCTCGCGAGCGGACCGGCCAGGGACAGAGTCTGGATACAGCGCTGCTCGACTCGCAGGTCACCTGGCTGGCGAACATCGCTTCGAGCTTCCTTGCCACCGGCGAGCCGCCCACGAAACTCGGCAATCTCCACCCTTCAATCGTGCCCTACCAGCCCTTCCGCACGGCCGACAAATGGATCATCGTCGCGGTGGGGACCGAGCGCCTCTGGCGACGGCTGCTCGAGGTCATTGAGGTGCCGGAATTAAGCGCCGACGCGCGTTTTGCAACCAATGCCGATCGCCTGGCGCATCGTACCGATCTCGTCCCGCTCCTGGAGCGTCGCTTCCGCGATAAACCGGCAGCCTCCTGGTTGGAGCGTCTCGATCAGGCCGGGATTCCCTCCGGACCCATCAACCCGATCGAGGAGGCTCTGGCCGATGGCCACGTGCTGGCGCGCGGGATGGTCGTCGAGCTCGATCACCCCGTGGCCGGGCTGGTCCGCTCGTTAGGCAACCCCATCAAGCTCGGCGGAACCCCGGTGATCTACCGCCGGCCGGCCCCCCTGCTTGGCCAGCACACCGCAGAGATTCTGACCGATCTCGGCTACACCTGCGACGATGTGGCCCGACTCCGAGCGGAAGGGGTCGCCGGATGAGAGGTGTTGGGACTGAAATTATCGAAGTGGTAGCCAGGGATTGGGGTGAATTGGCAGCCCGGCGCCTGAGCCCCGACTGGCTGGGCCGAATTTGGGACATTCACGCCGAGCAGGTCACGCTGATCGGCGATCCATTCGAGGGTGAGGTGGTGCGGTTGATAGCCCCCTCGGGCAATGCGACCCCCTTCGATGTGGTACTGGAGCCAGGCGAGTGGGCGACTGCCTGCAGCCGGCTCGAACGGTGGACGTACGTCTGGCGCGTTGGGTCGCAGTTGTGGATCGGGGATTCACTGACGGTTGAACTTCCCAACGCGTTGCCCTATCCCACGACCCTCAAATGGGGCGAGTTGCCTCTCGACGAGATCACGCTGCACCGGCGACTCATGTGGCTAAGCGACTTCGTACTTGCCCGCGCCCCGGAGGCCACCTTCGCCGGTCTGTTACCGGAACTGCTGGCCACCGGCGAGAGCAGCAAACGACCTGACCTGGCTCCGCGGGAGCGGTTAGTGCGCTGGCGTGTGGGGCGGGGATTATCCGCCCTCGTCCCAGCGCTCACCCGCGGCGACCTGGCCACCGCGGAACGGGCCGCCAACTGGCTGGCGGGACTGGGGCCGGGGATTCCGTCGGCCGGGGATCGCTTCCTGGTCGGGTTTCTGGCCGGCGTGCGGCTCTGGCCGCAATTTCTTGAGCCAACCGGTTTGATCCAGGAGACCGTGCTCACGCGGCTCACGCGCACCGCCGCGGAGCGCACCGATCTGGTGGGTGGGTCGCTGCTGCGAGATGGAATTGAGCATCACTACGGAGCTCCCTGGCACGAGTTGGCGCGTGTGCTCCAAGACAAAAACGCCTGCTCCGACGAGCGGAGACAGGCGTTGGAAGCCGTCGCGCAGGCGTGGCTTGCGCAGCCGAGGATATTAGGGAGCAGCGGGCTGGCCGGATTGCTCCTGCCGTTCCTGTGGCATCAGCGTCGATCCGACCAGGCCTAATCCATGGAGGAGCCTGAGGCGACCGAACGTCACCAGCCGCGAGAATCGTTGCCAGGCGCGTTCCCACTGGTGGAGCACGATCCGCACACTGTCGTCCTGGGCATACTCGGGGCCCAGGCTCCCCAGAACCCACTCGGCGGCAGCGCTCAGCGACTGGAGCAGCAGGGCAAAATCCACGAGGAAGATCCCATCGTCGGTGCTCCAGAGCGCGGATCGACTGATTGTGGGATAGGTCGCCACCACAACGTCGGCGCCAAGACGGCGGAGGTGGAGTGGCCGCTGGTGACTGGGGACATGCCACTCGTAGCCGTCGCCGCCACACATAACCACGCAGCTATGGAGCAACTGGGCCAGTTGCATTCCGAGGGGACCCTCGGTGGCGACGGCCGCCGACTGGCCCTCACCGTCACGTACACGGATGACGACCCGGCACAATTCGTCATCGAGACGGTGTTCGCCTTGACGGCTTCGTAGCTCGAGGCGCAGGCATCCGTACTCCCAGGCTTCCACGTTCTTTCCTCCCACCCACCATCGATGGCCGGTCGCGAGCATAGCATCCGTCTGAGGCCTTGTCAAGCCTCAGATCGCGTCTTCCCGGCTCGAAAGGAGTGCGGGCGAGGCTCGGATCGGGGCCGCACGACAGCTGTTGGCGGCTCACTCGCGGCCGGTCGGGGCATCGTTCCAAAGCGCGCGCAGGCACCAACCACCCCTGGCGTTCGCTTGTGGTTAGCCGGTTGTCGCCTGTATGGCGGGGCTGGTGGCCGGGCGATGAGTAGAGACACTGCTGAGGAGGAAGCCCGCAAAGATGACGACCACCGCCAGAAGCTCACTGATGCGGAAAAGAGCCGGTCCGCCCAACACACCAATCGAGTGGGCGCCGGCCACGATCAATCCGCCGACCGCAATCAGGAGGACGCCGACCATGCGGTCGCGCATGATATGCTTGCGCCAAAACTGATAGACCGAGAAGAGCGCGCCGCCGACGAAGGCGAACGTGCCGAAGATGTTACTGATGATGATCAGCAGGCGCACCGGCATCAGCGGGAAGACTTTGACCAGCTTTGAATCCACAAAGCCCAGGCTATCGGTCTTCGCGAGGTCGGCAGGGTTGATAGGACTGGTCATGATGGCAACAACCCCGACGACCGAAATCACTGCGATGGCCACGAGGGCTGCCATCGCGACCCGCCGCGAGGCCACCAAGAAGAGCGAGCCGACGCCCAGCCAGGCAGCGACCATCAACGCACCGGCCGCGTAGTAGAGACGGTAGGTCAGCGGAGCCCACGCGCCCTGCCCCGCAGCGACAGTCTCGGCCAGGACGCCAATCGTCCAGACTGCGAGGGCGATGGTCCAGATCAACTGATACGGCTTGCGGCGCGCCAGGTACTGACGCGCCACCATGATGGTGAAGACGGCGCTCACAATCACGTCGAGGACAGAGATAACCAGTGCCATGGCTGACTCCTTGGCAATCCTGAGCAGACCTTTGAAGAAAATCTGTGCAAAATTATAGGGCGATACGAGGGAATGAGCAAGATGAATGCGGGCAAAGTCGCGGGGGGCAGGTTGGCTCTGGCCGGCGGCTGTGAGCGGTGCGCGGAACTGGTCGCGAATCGCCAGCGGATCGTTCACGGCTGGGGCCCGGTGCCTGCCGCCGTCATGATCGTTGGGGAGGCGCCGGGGGTCAAGGGCGCCGATCGGACCGGTGTGCCTTTCACCGGGGATCGTTCCGGCCGCCGCCTGCAGGCGATGCTGATGCTGCTGGGCCTGAGCCTGGCCACCGATCCCTCCGACCCGGCGCCGCCTCTGCATAACTGCTTCCTGAGCAATGCGGTCCGCTGCAACCCACCGGGCAACCGCAGGCCCACCCGCGCCGAGGTC
>DOUV01000348.1 GCA_003520455.1 Chloroflexota bacterium
AGGGAGCACCCCGGCGACGCCCGGGCAAACCTGGCGCTGGCCCGTGCCTGGCAGGACCGCGGGCGCTGGCACCAGGCCGAACAGAGCTACACCCAGGCCCTCGCGGTGGCGCCTGGCAGCCCCGATGCCTACATCGAGCTGGCCGGGCTCTACGCCGCGCGCGCTCGCGATGACAAGGCCGAAACCTTGCTGCGCCAGGCCCTCACCGTCGATCGCCGCGCAGTGAGCGCCTACATCGGTCTGGCCGAGTTGGAACGGCGCCGGGGGCACATCACGAAGGCCGCGACCTGGTACGACCAGGTCCGCTCGTTGGCTGCGCACGATCCAAAGGCCACAAACGATCTGATCGACTCGCTCCTCAGACAGGGCTACAACATCAAGGCCCTGGTCCAGGCCCAACAGGCCGTGAAGCGCTGGCCCGACGATAGCGAGTCCCAGCTGCGCCTCGGCAGAGTCCAGCGCATCCTCGGTCGCTATCACGAGGCCGAGGCCGCCTTCCTGCTGGCCGCGCAGCTCAACCCCGCGGCCAGCACCCCCGAGGCCGAACTGGCGGCCCTGTACCGCGCCCAGGGCAAGCCCAAGGCCGCCATTGCGGCCTACGAACGGGCCATCGCCCGCCAGCCGGGTGAGGCAGCCTACAGGCTGGCCCTCAGCCAGGTCTGGTCCGCCCAGGGCCGGCCCGATCAGGCGTTAGCTGTCCTTAAGGACGGGTTGGCCAACGCATCCCATCCGGCTCCCCTGTACGCCGCCCTCGCGGCCCTCTACCTGCAACGGGCCGCACCGCACCTGGCCCTGGAAACGCTCGAGCACGCCGCCCGGCGTCTCGGCACGGACAGCCAGCTCCTCCAGGCGTTGGGTACCTATTATCGCTCGCGGGCCGAGTTTGATCGTGCCGGGCAGATGTACCAGCGCGCCCTGGAGGCTCAGCCCGAGAACGCGGCGGCGCAGATCGTGCTGGTCGACTTCTCCCTGCTGCGCGGGCGGAACGAGGAGGCCATAGACCATGCCAGGCAAGCCGCGGCCCTTGAACCCACCAACCCCGCCATCGCCCTGGCCCTCGGCCGGGTATACCAGCGCGCCGGGCAGACGGTGGAAGCGACGTCGTATTACTCTCAGGCCCTGGCCTTGGCACCGACGCTGGTTGAGGTCTACACCGGCCTGGCCTCCCTCTACCAGGAACAGGAGCGCTGGGATGCGGCGCGGGCCGTCTACGAGCGCGGATCGGCGCTGGTGCCCACCTCGGGGCGGCTGCTGACTCAATACGCCGCGTTCTTGCTCGAGCGGAAGGAGCAGGATCGGGCGCTGGCCCTGCTGGACCTGGCCGGCCGGACGTCGCCGGAAGCAGAAACCTTCATCGCCAGGGCCAACCTCTTCCTCACGCTGGAGCGCCCGGCCGATGCCGAACGCGACCTCCGCACAGCGCTTGAGCTGGAGCCCGGTTCGACTGAGGCGTTGATCGCCCTGGGGGATCTGTACGCCGCTCAGGACAATCTTGCCGGCGCCACCGAGGCCTACCAGCAGGTGATCCGGCTCACCCCCGGCGCGGCGATCGGGTATCTCCGCCTCGCCAAGATCGCTGCGCAGCAGGACCATCGGGAGGAGGCGCAGCGGCTCTTCCAGGCCGCTCTCGAGGCCGAACCGGACGCGGCCGAGTCACTGGCTCGTCTCGGCGAAGCCCTCAATGGTCCCTAGATGCGGGGCCACCCTTGTTCGCCGGCATAGAGTGGCCCGCGCCACTCACGCGCCGGGCCACCGACATTGCGACTCCCCAAAAATTGACTATTGTTATGGGACGCTTCATCGGTGGCAACGCAACGAGGGAAAGACCATGTCAGGTACACAGATCGTGAGAAGGATTATGCAAGGGCTGGTCATAGCCCTGCTTCTCTTGGGACTGATGCCGCCGGTCGGGCTGTATGCCGCGCCGCTGGCGCGGATGGGCCCGGTGCGAGCGATGTGGATCGATCTGGGGATGGGCCAACCGCTTGTGGACTGGTTTAACCAGACAGCCCGGCCCGACGACATCGCGCGGGTCGATACCTGGGAAGCGGGGATGCTCGATCAAATCACCGCCGGGCGCAAGCTCGTGGTCTTCAAGTCGGTGGCCGACGCCGAGCGTCTCATGCCCGGTCTGGCTGATAGGCTGGATATCATCGGCTACAACCTGGAACATGGGCCGGCCAACGCGCGTGAAGACATCGCGGATCCCGTGGGGAGCGTACAGCGGATGCGCCAGCTCGCAGACCACTATGGAAAGCAGTTAGCATTGGGGCCGGATCACCAATTTGCCGAGAGCGACGGGGTGGCAATGGCCCCTTACGTGGACATGTTCATCCTGCAAGTGCAGCGCGTGCAGACGGATCCCGCGGCGGTGCTCAATTTTGTCCGGCCCCTGGTTCTCGAGTTACGCCGGGCCAACCCCGGCCTCAGTGTTAGTGTCCAGGTGCGAACCGAGGGCAACGTCGAAGCCATCGTCGATCTGATTGACTCCCTCAAGGAGAGCATCGACGGCGTGTCGATCCTCACGAGCCCCGAGACGGTCGATGTCGCCAAATCGCTCGTCCGTGAATTGCGAACGCGAGCGGACACCAGTGCCCCTGGGACAACCGCTAGCCCGGCAGCGGCACCGCCCGCGCCGTTGGCCACCCCCGTTCGTGCCGTCCCGCAGCCGGCTCCTCCTG
>DOUV01000058.1 GCA_003520455.1 Chloroflexota bacterium
ATTCCGTGGTCCAACGGTCCACGCCACAGAGGAATCAGGGCGGGCGATCAGCCCGATTGAGGTTTCTACCGGCGAGCGGCCATCCTATCATACGAACTGTGACGGGGGCACGGGGTATGGCACCGTTTTTGGTTGGAACTGATGGCATACGGGTACCTCATGGGTGGGCGAGGAACACCTGGAACACGAAGGTCACGAAAGGACACGAAACACCGCGAAAAATTTCGTGCCTTTCGCGCCCTTTCGCGAATTCCGTGGTCCAACCCCCATCTTCGCATTGATGTCTTGGGAGCCCAATGTGATGGCGCTCTCCCGGTCCGGCACCGACCCGCAAAAGGTCGCTCAAGGATTTAGCGCCGCCTCGTTGGACGCCCTCCAAGAAGCGTGGCCGGCCTTCCAACGCGATCCGACGGCTTCGTGAGCGCTGGGCTTGACCTCCATGGTTGTGTGGGGTACTACCCATCTTCGGCTTTGTTTGCACAAAACTTATGTTAGAGATCCGACGCGGCAAGCGCGATTTGAAGTTCCTATCCGCACCTTCCGAAGCAACGGCGTCGCGATTCGCAGCCTTCAGCCGCCGAGCCATCTCCAGCCAGTGCAGGACGAGCTTGTAGCCGCTGCCCGTCACTTTGATTTAGCGGCAGACATTATCGAGAGCGCTCTTGAGAAACAAAGCCAAGCATGTTTGGATGAGCCGCCGAGGAACTTGACGCAGGCGGGGACGCAGCAAGCCGCGCGGCAGCATTGATGCTCCGCTGATGATCCTCCTCCTCGCCCTCTTCCTGCTCGTCGAGACCGCGATGCGCCCAGCGCCGCCCGGCTCGTAGCCGATCCGGACGCGGCGGGCTGGCGCTGCGATCTGGACTACTTCGAGCCGCCCATGTAGTCGCGGGGGGACGCTGGAACTCTTCTATTCGGGCATGGATGCGGCCAAGATTTAACCGGTGCCAGTGTCGCAGCCATGAGTGAAGGACGAGGGGGGATTGGATATAGAGGCGTGGCAGGCGAATTGCTGAAGTCCATATTGGGATAGCGGTACCATGTAGACAAGTCGCAATTGGCGCTATATAAGATATGGGGTAGAATCCTGCTCTCTGGCCGAGTCGCTGGAGCCAAATCCTCTGTGCGCCACGCAAGTCGTTCAAGACGCCATTTCAGAGCATGCTTGAACGAGCGAATCACGCCCACAAAGCTGGTCGACGTAGAATGATAGTGCTCAGGAGTGGTACGGTTCATGTACCCCGACACGCGCCAGACCATCTATATGGGGATCAATTTCATCACGTCTCCAGAGCCTATCGTCGACAAGCGAAGCTACATTACTTTTCAGCAATCCCTTCTCACTCATGGCGTTGATTTTGACCGAGCCGAACAACCAGAGCGGCAAATTGTCGTAGTTCGCGAGGCGCCGACCCGGCTGCTTGTGAAAGTTGTAAGCACCCCATCCATCGGTCAACTCTTGGTTGTATCAGAAGACCCTAGAGCTGATCTTGCTCTTGAGTTGTTCTCGCGAAATGTTGAGGCGACTATCGCAGCGTTTGAAGCTACCTGGCGAGCGAGAAATAGACAGCTTATCCGTAGCGATGCCACATTTCGCGACTTATTTGAAACATCGGCCGAGCATGCTTTTCAGGAACTGTGGGAGGTCCGGCTGCATCAACCGGCAGATTCGCTTGCCGCCCTCGGCCGTCCTGTTCTCGGTGGCGGTCTTCGGTTTGTCATGCCTGCACAGCCCAATGAGCCCGACCCTGTCCAGATTGAGGTAAAGATCGAGTCGTTTCTCCAGGATTCAAAGAAGATTTTCGTGGAGACACAATTCGTGTGGTCACAGTCAGCGCCCCCTGCAGTGCCACTAAATGGAGAACAACGTCTAAAACAAGTCGATGCATACATCGGCAATACAGTAATTCCATTTATCACAGGAGAAGACCGATGACCGTAACAGACAGCCGGGTGCCTTCTGTTCGAACCGCCCCTTCTCCGTATGTCACATCGTCGCCGAGAGAAAGTACGTGGGGTCAACCTTCTGCGAGCTATTATGTCTTTGAGGTGGAGGGCGCTATCTTGCGGGGTCAGCCAATTTCTGGGGTCTACGCACCATCCGGGTCCTCAGCGATTCCCCCGGTTGATGCGGAGTTGCTTGCGGCCTTTGAGACCTGGGATGCGCTTAGCTCTGAGGCGCTGGAAAACTTTGAAGCCTCTCTAGAGTAGTGCATGGCGCGGGGCGATGTCGTTTACGTTGATTTTCCAGCTCCCCCAGGTGGTGCAGGACATGAGCAGGCAGGGCGTAGACCGGCCATTGCTGTTCAGACTGACAGTGTCCCGACTGCCCTACCGACGGTCGTCCTTGTCCCTCTCACAACAAAGCTTGCTGCTTTGCGCTACCCTTTTACGATTCGAGTAGCTCCTTCGCCCCAAAACGGCCTCACCCACCCATCTGTTTTATTAGTCTTTCAGCTTCGCGTGACCGATCAGCGCCGAATTCTACGAACGGTCGGCCGCCTGGAACGACAGTACCTCGCTCAGCTGGATGCCGAGTTGCGCCGGCTACTTGATCTGTAACACGTTCGTTGATGAGCTTCACCTTGACGCCCCTGGACGGGGCCAGGGGCGTTTCATTTCCCTCAAACCAGGCGCCTCTGTTCACACCCTCCCCCACCGCGACCTACACCGCCACCAGTCGCACGGCTGCCCAGCCAGGGCATGGCAGCGCCGATCCCACGGCGCCAGCAGCCAGCGGATCAGTCGCATGGGCATCTCCCATGTGTGCTCCTGAGTCCTGCCCCGCGCCGGCCACGCCACGCATCCCGCCGCGCCCGCCGCAACTGCCACGCTCGCCCCACGCCTCTACACAGCGCCCACCGCGTGACCCCCGCCGCAAATTGCACCGGCGATCACCGACACAGTCGAGGCAGATCGCAGCGCCGGCGGCGATGCGGCTGCCGGCGGCGAGCGGTGGGTGAGCCGGTGGGCGTCTTGTGGGATGGGTCGCGATGGAGAGGGCGCGATCCGTGGTGTCTCGCTTCGCCCCGGCGAGAAGCGAACAGTCCGCTTTCACTGTCCGCCGCCCTCCGGCTCCTGCGCGCCATTCCGCCCCGACCTGAGCCAGCATCGCTTGGTCCTGTTCCAAGTCGGGGTCCTGCACCAGGGCATCAAGCCCGACGACCCGCTTCAACGCCTCGACTGCTTCCCGCAGGCGCCCTTGTTGGCGATAAATCATGGCGAGATCGTACCGGGTGACGCGTTTTCCCGGCCGGTCGCCCACCTGTCCGAAGATAGGCAGGGCGCGCTGGTGGGCGTCTAAGGCCTCCTGCTGCCGCCCGAGGTTATCGTAGACCCCCGATGTTGGTGAGGGTAGTGGCCAGACCGGACCGACATTGAAGACCGCTGGAGCGCGCTGACCATAGAGATGGCCAACGGCAAGACCCGGTTGCCGTTGGCCTGGGAATTGGTGCCCTTGGGCGGGACGGGGCTGGGGGCGTAGACGCGCCGATTGCCTCGCGTCGCGCCCGTGTGCGACGCCTGGAGTGCGTCCGGGTCCACTTCTATGCCGATAGCGAGTTCCTCGCGGTAGCGGGCGGCCGGTCTGTCAACGCGATGGCTGGCACTGGCAAGTGGGTCTCAAACGCGACCTGCTCTTTCGCCACGGGAACAGTCCCTCGCACTCCCTGGACGGACTCGGCCTGCAGTGTGACGAGCAGCACTCTCTGCAAGGGGTGACCTTGACGCAGGCGCACGCCTTCGGGCCAGTCAACTTAATCGCCGATTGGGCGTCCGATCAGTGCCGCAACCGCTCGATCAAGATTCAGTTGCGTCACATCCAGGTCGCGCCAGTCATCCGTGCAGCAGACGAGTTCACCCTTGCTTGCTGTCCATGTCAGCACGCCACATTGTCACCTTGACTTGCGGCCCTACCCCTGCTCCACTGAATTGTGAGCATGTTCCTCTTTTCTATCTCAATCAGCCTGCACCTCGTCTTTTGGAAAAAAAGTCTCAGCAGCCTAGAA
>DOUV01000057.1 GCA_003520455.1 Chloroflexota bacterium
AAAAAGTCTCAGCAGCCTAGAATTTTACTTTTCCACCTTTCGAATTGACCGTGTTACTCTCGATTCTTGTCATCTGGCGCCTCTAGGGACAACGATAACAAGATCGCACTGTTGTCCGCTTTCAGCGCCAAAAACTGTTATCTACTCCCGAGGCTCTGTCCTAAAGAATCACGGAACCAGCACCACTTTGCCGAACTGTTTTTGACTCATCAGATACTGCTGCGCCTCACGCGCTTGCTGCAGAGGAAACACTCTATCCACAAGTGGCCTGACCCGACCCTGCCACACTGAATTCATCACTTTCTGGAAGTCCAAAGGCGTGCCTCCAGTAGATCCTATCACCTTGATCTGCTTCCAAAGGATGGTTCCCAAGTCGGCCGGCGGGTTTGCTCCGCATAATGTCGCACATATCACGATGCGTCCGCCCCTACGAACGCAGTTCACGCTCCGTTGCCACGTATCACCGGCCAGGGTCTGGAACACGACATCGACGCCTCGGCCACCCGTATGATCCAACACCACCTCGTCAAAAGCGTCCTTGGAGGCGTCAATCACGAAATCGGCACCGATCTCTCTAATACGCTGTAATTTCGTTGAAGAGGTTGTTGTAGCGAAGACCGTCGCACCAGCGAGCTTTGCAACTTGTACAGCGGCACTCGATACGCCTCCGCTGGCTCCCAGAATCAGAACGTTTTCGCCCTCGCGGACTTCCGCCCGGTTGATCAGCATGCGGAAGGCTGTTGTAAAGGCTAGAGGTACTGCAGCTGCAGCTTCAAATGGAAAACCATCTGGCATTTCCATGACATTCTGCGCCGGAACCGCCACATACTCGGCATAGCCGCCGTGTCGCTGCCATCCAATCACGGTATAATGTAAGCACATGCTTTGCTCGCCTTGGAGACAGAACTCGCACCGGCCACAGAAGATACGAGGATTGACGACCACTCGTTCCCCACCTTGGAATCCTTCTACTTCGGGCCCAAGCTTGGCAATTACCCCAGAGATGTCCGACCCGGGAATATGTGGCAGGGGGATAGGAGTCTCAGTCTCACCCAAGCGGGCAAGGATATCGAGTCGGTTGAGAGCACAAGCGTGCACCTGTACGAGAACTTCGCCCGGCCTGGGCTGCGGATCGGGTATCTCCGCATAGACAAGATTCTCCAGGTCGCCATGCTGGTGAAATAGCATTGCCTTCATGTCAACCTCCCGTTGCGCCCGACTGATCGCGGCCCAACCGTCCAGAAATCACGAGTGCTTCGTTTCCTGGCAAGAGCAGGTTGGCGAGGTCAAGGGATACAATTACAGAAGCCCCGGATACTTTGTGTCCTCTGGCTATTGATATGGACTTCTGAACATACGGGGTTCAACACTCAGCCGAGGGGTACCCAGTAATTTGTTCGTTTGGCTGCGTGAAGGACAATCGAACTTCGCGACTCTCGAATCCCCTCAATCGCCCCAATTCCATCACGGATGAAGTCCAAGAACCGAGCATTGGACCGAAACCAGGCTTGGGCCAGGATATCAAACTCACCTGTCATCACGCAGACGTAGTTCACTTGAGGGAACGCTGCTAATTGGTTGGCTATCGAGTCCACTTTATCCTTGTCTACGATCAAGAGGAGGAGGACCTCGAGTTGATAGCCTACCTTTGTGGGGTCGAGGATCGCTGCCATTTCGATAACGCCCGCGTCAATCAGACGATCAATGCGCCTTCGCACAGTACTCTCGGAGGCATCCACCTGGCGGGCTATCTCCAGGTTGGATTGCCTACTGTCTGCCTGTAGACACATCAGAATCTGCACATCTAGCTCGTCTAAAGACACGGTATTCCCTGTCTTGCTTCCTGTAGTAGCTGGTTGATGAAATGCCATGTTCTACCTGTCGACGGTTTACGGAGCGATCCCCAGAAACTCGTGGCAAGCACCCTAGTAGATTATACGCACTTGGCCTCTTTTGACGAGATGATTGCCTGCCCGTGGATCACTTTTGAAAACCAGTGACAGACCAGGACCATTTCCGAGTCAACTGAAAGCTCTTGGCTTGAGCCGACGGGCGAGAGGAACCAAATGAGTTTCCCCTTACGGTGCTAAGTTTCCTTTGCTTCGAGCCACGTTTCGGAAAAAGCGAGGCAGCAGGATGTAGATTCGCGACCATGGAAATCCATAGCCTTGACCCGGCCTGCCACTCGCATCCCGCTGATCGTCACAGCAGCGCTACGCGCCGGGATCAATACTGTCACTAGCACGAAGGGCCAGCGGGAGGGAGGTATCTCAGCGTAGAAAGGTTCTTGAGGATTCTCCCACCTCAGAACGATCTCCAGTCCGCCCCCTCGGATACTTTCCGTCCAGGCCTCTTTGGGATCTCCAGAGGCCTGAAAATGCTCAGCCTGGATGATGAGCATCGTGGCATACTCGGGGCGGTCTCGAAACCCGGTATACAAGCTGACAATGTCCTCCTTCAACCAGTGCGCCAAGTCGCGATTGCCGGTCAGGCAAACACAAAGGTCCTCCGGTGCTGCGAAGCCATCCCCCTGGACATCGCAGCGTAGGAAGAGAACATGCCCCTTCCCGTAGCGGGAGTAGAGGACCCGAAAAAAGCTTGCTGCAGTGATAATTTCGGTCTCGCTCTCGTCGTACAGCCAAATGTAGGGATTCTCTCCCGTCCAATTCACCGTTTGCGAGCTCACAACTGACTTCATCCGCCCCTTCCCTCTTAAACCTGCTTATGCAATTACTTGGTACTCTACCCCACCCGCACGGGCCTCTTTCACGCCTGCAGTCGTCACCAACAGGGTCCCTCCTCTGCCTAAGACCCGGCCTCCCTCCATCACGATCCGCCCCTCGACAATGGTATGGGTCGCAACGCCGTGCAGCGGGTCGAGCACGGTCACGTCGGCATCGGCCCCCGGACCGAGATGGCCTTTATCGTTAAAACCATAGAGGTGAGCCGGAGCGATCGAAGCTTTCTGGACAAACTCCTGGATTGTAAGAGCACCAAGTCGGACTAATCCCAAACCCTTCTCAACGAGGGCATTGCGCGGGATTCCTCCCCCATCCGTACAGAGTGCAGTGACGATGAAATCGCCCTTGCTGTCCTTCGCTATGGCCAACGGGATCATGCTCGTGTACGGGTTCGCCTCGAAGCTAACGCCAGTATCAGTTCCAGCCTCTCGCCACGCCGCGTACCCTTCCTCCCCCTGAACGAAGACGTTCTCACTGTCTCGCTCAGCGATAACCCAGGCAAAGCCATCGAGGATAGCCTGCGTGAGACCACTTTCGGTCGCCTCATAGCCGCCCTCAACAAGCCAATTTCGTGTCACCCGACTAACCGGCACACCGTCCGTGCACAGGGCGGGCGTCCCGTTGCGAGAGAAAACGTAGGAATCGGAGGTGATGTTGGGGGAACGTTGCAACACGTCCAGAGCCTGAACGGCATCGGCGAGCGGTTCACCCGAGAGTTGACCTCGGCAGTAGGCATTCATGTGGGCCACATGCAAGCGTCGACCACCCGCCAATTCGACAGCCTCGAAGAACCCGTTGAGATCGCCAGGCGTCCGCGTCGTGCCGACATGAAAGGTGACAAAGACACCCGCCGATGCGGCCTGCTCGATCACACGCGCAGTGGCTTCAGCTGTGAGCGGAAAATGCCCGCCTAAGAGCTTGAGCGCGATGGCCCCGCCGCGGAGTGAATTCTCGATGAATCGATCTATGTCGCTTTTGGAAGGATCGGTACTGGGTACGAAACGACCTGGCCAGACCACGTTGTGCGTTGCCACGTTGATTCCTGCGCCACGCTCGCGCAGCCCCCGGATGATCTCATCGGGTGGCCCTGCGGCGTCCACAGCCGTGGTGATCCCGGCTCGCGCCAGCATGCGGTACCCTGCCTGGCACCCGAACCAGTACGAAAGATGAACATGCGGATCAATGAGACCTGGGAGGACCAGACGGCCGTCGACCGCAACAGTCTGGGCTGCCCGATCCACGGGCAACTCCTCGCCAACCTCGACCACCTTCCCGCCGACAATCCCAAGATCCGCCACCCCATCCCGCTGGTTGAGCGGGTCAATGATGCGCCCCCGGCTTAACAGTAAGTCATATACTTTTGAGGCCATCGATGTCAGAGACCTCCGGCGAGCATGATTTCGACTTTGGCGACAACGTTGTCTACGGTTGGGAGCACCCCGTTCTCTAGCGCTGGGCTGAAGGGGATTGGGACTGGGCGCGCGCCCATTCGCATAATGGGTGTATCAATATAGCCGAAGGCACCCTCGTATATGGCTGAGGCGAGCTCTCCCATGACACCGTACCGCTCCACCGCCATATCGAGCAGCACGACGTGCCCCGTCTTCATCGCGGAGTGAACCAGTGTCTCGGTGTCCAGAGGGAAAAGGCTGCGGACGTCAATTACCTCGGCGCTGATTCCCTTTTCGGCGAGGCGGTCAGCGGCCGCGAGGCCAAGATGAACCATGCGTGCCAGCCCGATAAGTGTGACGTCGTGGCCCTCGCGCTTCACATCGGCTTTGCCCAGTGGAATGCTGTGGTCACCCTCTGGAACCGGCCCTCTATTGCTGTAGAGGCTTTTATCCTCGAAGAGGATGACCGGGTTCCGATCTCGCAAGGCGCTGATTGTCAGACCCTTGGCATCGTAGGGCGTCGCACTGACGGCGACCTTCAAACCCGGCACGTGGCAGAACCACGCGTACAGAGTCTGGGAATGCTGGGCGGCCCCAGAGCGCGCCGGCCCGATGGTAGTGCGGACGGTTAGTGGGATTTCCACCTGACCGCCCGTCATGTACGGCATTTTGGCCGCTTCGTTCACGATCTGGTCCATGGCCAGCGTGATGAAATCGTTGAACATGATTTCCACGACCGGTCGCATTCCCGCGATGGCCGCACCGACCGCAGCAGCCATGAGGCTCAATTCCTGGATCGGCGTGTCGCGTACGCGCTCATGACCGTACATCTCGAGCAAACCCTTGGTCACCGCAAAAATCCCGCCCCGATGGCCGATATCCTCCCCGATGAGAAAAACCCGGTCGTCACGAGCCATCTCATCGTGCAGCGCCTCCCGAATAGCCTCAGCGTACGTCAATTCCCGCATTGCCCGCTCCTCTTGGCCTGTTTCTGATTAGACCAGGACGTGTTGGTCTAGTTCCTCGAGATCGGGGAATGGGCTGCTCTTCGCAAATGCTACCGCCTCTGCCATCCGCTGCCTGACATTCACAACCAGCGCATCCCTCGTCTCCGCGGTGAGAACGCCCCGTTCGAGAAGCCAGTTCTCGAACTGAAGGAGCGGATCGCGCTTGCGCCACTCCTCAATCTCTTCACGCGTGCGATAGCCGCCCGGATCCCCAACGTGGTGTCCTGTATAGCGATACGTCTCGCATTCGATGACGTACGGACCGTTCCCGGCTCGGATCTGGGCCACCGTGGCTCTCGCCGTGTTATAGACGGTCATCACGTCCATCCCATCAATGATCTCGTACGGGATCCCGTATGGCGCGGCCCGCTCCGCAAGGCTCTTGCTAGCAGTAACCCTCTCCCACGGGGTGTACTCGCCAAACTGGTTGTTCTCACACACAAAGAGCACCGGGAGCTTCCACAGTGAAGCTAGGTTGAGCACCTCCGAATAGATGCCCTGGTTCCCGGCGCCATCCCCAAAGAAGCCGACAGCGATCTGATGGGTCCCGCGCAGTTGCAGTGCCAAGGCGATGCCGGTCGCCAATCCCAAGCCACCGCCGACGATGCCAGTGGCTCCGACGTTGTTATGAGCCATATCTGCGACGTGCATGGTGCCACCCTTGCCCCGACAGAGCCCCGTGACCTTGCCAAGCAACTCTGCTGTCAATGCGTTCAGATCGGCGCCCTTGGCGATGCAATGGCCGTGGCCGCGGTGCGTCGAGACAATGTAATCGTCGGGTTCCAGAGCAGCCATCACGCCGACGGCGACGGCCTCTTGGCCGATACTCAGATGCGCCAGCCCCGGCATTTCTCCACGTGTGTACAAATCGAAGATGGCCTCCTCAAACAACCGAATCGTCAGCATCTGCCGGTACCAGTCTCGCAGTTGATCGTCTGGTGGCGTCACTGTCTACTCCTTCTGTCATCCGGGCCTAATGCACGATCAGCTCGCGCGGGAAGTCGGTTATCGTCTCACAGCCATTCTCCGTCACCCGGATTGTTTCAGTGATGGCAAAGCACGCCTCGGCATAGAAGTAGAGGGCTGAGATCAGGTGGAAGACCATGTTCGGTTCCAGCACTTGATTGTTTCCGGGCTTGAGGCTCATGATACCGCCCTCATCCCAATGCGGAGGGAAGGCGATTCCCAACGCGTAGGCTGTACGGTGCAGAAAATGATCGCTATAGCCGGCACGGACTATCACCGACCGCTGAGCGTGGTCGGCCTCTGCCGCGGTGATTCCAGGCCGAATGCTGGCGATTGCAGCATCGGCCGCCTCCCGGATCACTCGCTCGATCTCTCGATACCGGGCGGGCGGCTTCCCAATTACGACCGACCGGGCAAATACGGCATGGTAGCGCTGCACCGCGGCCGGGATTTCAAGCAAGACTACATCCCCCCGCTCGATTCGCTTATGGCCCTCCCACGTGGTGTGAGCCAACCCCGAGCGGTACCCCGCCGCGATCATGGGCGGCATTCCAGGGTACTCGCTCCCGGCCCGAATCAGCGCCGAGTAGGTCGCCGCCGCGATATCGTCTTCGCTGTTGCCCTCGACCGCGGCCT
>DOUV01000053.1 GCA_003520455.1 Chloroflexota bacterium
CATTTGGGGCGCGGGCAGCGCTGCCGGGCTGCCGGCATTGAGGCCGCCCAGCAAAAAGAAGACGAAGAGCACCGCACTGACCGCGGTGCTGAACGCGAACAGGGGCTGGAGCCAGGCCAACAGCCTGGGGCGCCGCTGCGGGGCCGCGGGCGCGACGTCGGCCTCACTCAGGTAGAAGGTGCGCGGTAACTCGACCGGCGGCATTCGTTCCAGCAGGCCGACGGTCCAGCGCAAGCTCTCAAGTTCCTGGCGACATCGGTCGCACGTGAGGAGGTGGGCCTCGACCTGGGCGCGCTCAGCCAGTGCGACCTCGTCATCGAGATACGCGGAGAGCAAATCGGGGTCGAGGTGGTTGTTTACCATTCGGCGTCAATCATTTCCAACGAGCGATGAGAGAGTGGAGATTGTGTTTTTTGAGTGCCACCTCGCATCCGAAAATCGCGACCTGGCGCTTCGCGCCCGGACGGTTTGATCGCAGAATCGGCCGTTCATCTTCACTCTCTGCTCCAGTTTGTCCACCAACAGGGCGCTCATCCATCACTCTCAAAACGATACTTCGCCGGTAGAAGTTCCGCATGGGTCTGGAGAAGGTCACGCACGCGGCGGCGGGCACGGCTCAAGCGGCTCTTGACCGTGCCGAGTTCGACGTCCGTGGCCTGAGCAATCTCCTCGTAGCTGAAGCCCTGGATATCGGAGAGCACCAGGGTGACGCGCTGGTCGGGCGGGAGTTGCTCGATGACGTTCTGGAGCCAGCCGGCCAGTTCTTGCTGCAGGAAGATCTCATCGGGTCGGTCCGGCGCCTGGTGCTGGAGCGCGGTCGCCGGATCATCCGGGGTCAGCAGGAGCGCCTCGAGCGAGGTGGCGGGGCGGCGCTTCTGGTAGCGCAGCCAATCGTAGCACTGGTTGGTGACGATGCGGGCCAGCCAGGCTTTGAATGAGCCGCCGTGATACTGATCCAGTCGCCGGTACGCGGCCAGGAACGCTTCTTGAGTGGTATCCGCGGCGGCATCGGTGTCGTGGAGCACGCGGTAGGCCACGTTATAGGCCAGCCCCTGGTAGCGGCCCACCAGCCGGTTAAACGCGGTGCGGTCGCCGTGCCGGGTCGCGTCTACCAACTCGTCGTCGCTGGGCGCATTGGCCGGCTGAGGCACAGCGGCCGAGAGCGCAGCCACCAAGGCTCCGCCCACGAGCATCACCAGGCCAATCAAAATGGGTGTCATGCGAGATGCGTCGTCAAGAGACGAGCTCGATCCGAGTGCGTCTTGTGAGCAAGAGGGTCCATTCGGAGACAACGAACGGCTGGCCAGCGATGTGCCTCTGGCGGGCGACGCTGGCTCGTCTGAAACGTGAGGATGCCTCTCAGGTCGGGCAGCTCACGTGTTGCGCCGCTGAACGAATGCCGCGTTGAAAAGGTCGCAGTATTCTAGCATGGGACCCAAAGGCTCACAAAGGCCTGGCAGGGGCGGAAGAGGACAAACGGTGGGACGACGTCCCGGCGTGGCATTTCATCGCGTCTGAGCGGCGGCGGGCGCCGCCCTCTGTCCGTGGGTGTCGGTTGCGGGCTGCCGCCTCAGCGCGAGCGTGGTACCACGATCAGCGCTGGCGTCTCGCCGAGGTCTCGCAATATCCCGACCTCCTGAAACGTAGCCGTATCGAAGATCGAGAGCGTCCTCTCAAACGGATTCACTGTGTAGAGTTGGTGGCCGTCAGCGCTCACGGCCAGGTTGAAGGCTGGCTCGGGGGGGGTGAAGGTGCCCAGGCGCGCCCAGGTTCGCGTGTCAAACGCCCACACTTCGTCGGCTTCTGCCAGGTTCCCGTCGGGTTGCTTGCCAGTCCAGAAGCCCAGGTACAGCCGCGCGCCATCCGGCGCCAGGGCGATCTGGAAGGGGGCGACCTGCGCTTCGGGCGGCGCATCCAGGAGTACCGGTTGGGCGATGGCCCGCGGCGGGAGTATGGTCAGGTCGATCACCGAGACCTGGACGTCGTTCGTAATCACGTACAGCCGATCCCCTGCTGGTGCCGCAGCGGTTGCGACGATCCTGCCCGGCGGTAGAAATTCCTGGTGGGTCGTTGCGCCGGTCAAGGGATCGATGAGTTGGATCACGGCCCGGCTGACACAGATCAGGCGGCGGCCCGGAAGCGACCAGAGCTCCCCGTCGCTACAGGCCGGGTATTCCGCTCGCATCTCGAGGGTCTCGGCATCCAGGACAGCGAGGCGGAGCCGATGGACATCGGGGTCACCGTACTTCCTGACGAACAGCCGCTCTCCATCGGGCGACAGGAATAAATTTCGCGTACCAAGGGGGAAGACCTTGTAGAGCAGGCGATCCGGCACAGGCCGGTCGTCCAGCAACAGTTCGCCCGTCACGGCATCATAGACGCTGAGGACATCGCGCTGCTCGCCGCGGATGACCTGGGTCGAGTAGCTGTCGGCCACGTAGAGACGCCGACCATCGGGCGAGAAGACCAGGTCGGGGGTGTAGCGCGCTCGAAAGGTGCGCACTACTCGCCGGCGGGCCGGATCGACGACCAGCACCTGGCTGACGAGGTCGCCGTCACGCGGATCGAGCACGTAGATGGGGCGCCCCTCGAGCGGCTCCGGCGTGGCGGTCACCGGCACCTGAACCTCGGGCGTGAGTTGGGCCGGTGCCCGAGGGGCCGGCGGCCCCGGCGGTTGGGTCTCAGGTGTGAAAAGACCTGCGGGTCCACAGCCAGCCAGGAGGAGCGCCACCAGAGCCAGACTGCTAAGGAGCGTGCGGGTCGAGCGCATGCTGTTCCTTCGGATCACTTCTGGCTCCTGCCCGCGGTGAGAAAAGCGACCAGCGCCTCGATCTCCTGATCGCTCAGGCCCAGCGTCGGCATCTGGGTGGTTGGGCGGATCGCCACGGGGTTCTTGAGCCAGCGGCGCAGGAACTCGGGGTCGGCGGACAGATTCGTCAGCACCGGCCCAACGCTGAAAGAGCCCAAAGCCTGGCGCGCCTCCGCGACGGCGGCGTGCTGATGGCAGACCACGCAGCCTTTCGCCAGGAACAGATCCTGGCCACGTGCTTCTTGATCGAGGGCCGACGGACCGGGTTGGGCGACCTCGGGCGCGGAGAGCGTTGGGCGGTTTCCGGCTGAGGCAAAACCAGCCAGGCTGACCGCGGCGGCGATGAGAACCAGGGCGGGCGCGAAGCGTGGCCGCCGGCGGAGCGAAACGACCAGGGCGCCGGCAGTGCCGATGAGGCCCAGGACTCCCGCCGCCAGTGGCACCGAGAGTGGCCTCCCCGAAATCGCGAGGCTGGGCCAGGCGGACACCGGCGCCCCCGTGGCGTCGTTCGCTGCCGTTGTGGTGGCAAGCACTGTGAGCACCGGCATGGGCTGCTCGAACGTAAAGGCGTCGATGCCCCAGCGCCACACTCCCGCGCTCGGGAAGGTCAGCGTTGCCACGTAGTGCCCGACCGGGCCTTCTTGTCTGGCGGTGACGTTGATCGATTCGTTGCTCTCCGCGTGGCTGGCCGTAATTCTGGGTGTCAGTCCATCCATCGGCCGGTGGCCGTGCTGCCGGACGACAAAGCCGATGGTCAGCGGTTGTCCGGCGACCACCTGCGTGGGCAGTTCGTCGAGGGTAACCACGGCCCAGCCGCCGGCGAGGGCCGGTAGCGCCGCGAGCAGCAACAGCATCGCAATCAGTACGGATCGTGGAGCATATCGATGGAACATCTCGGATTTCTCCTTTCGCGCGCTGCCGATGACCCTGGACGCGGGGGGTCTTCACGATTCGCGTTTGGTCTGTCGCTGTCCGAGTCCCAGTAGCCCACCGAGCATGGACGCCATGCCGCCCAGCATGATCAACCACCGGGCGATTCCCTTCTCACTGCCGGTGACGGGAAGCTGGGCCGGAGCTGCGAATGAGACGCTCGCCAGTTGGACCCCGTGCTCAGCCAGGATGCGCTGCATGGCTTGCTCGCCCTGCTCCGACACGTGGAACCACTTGCCGTCGTACTCCGACCAACCGTTCACGATCCCAATGTAGAAGACGTAGCCGCGGCCACCGGCCGGATCGGGGTGGTAGCGCGCGCGGTCGAAGGCGCGGTAGGTCGAGCCGCTCTTGAAGTATGAGGTAATCTCGTAGCCCTCGCCGACCTTTGGCACCTCGATGGTCCCACTGCGGACATCTTCGAATTCGGCCAGCCCGAAGGCCGGGAGCAACTCACGGTTCGTAATCTCGATCGCGTTCTTCAACCCAGGCCCCGTGATGGTGACCTTGTCGGGCGGCCCCTTGGCGAGGGCCAGGGGTGCCGTGAAGAGCCACATAAGGGCAGCGATCATGATCCCCGAGAGTCCCACAAGCATGCGTGAAGCCTTCATCGCGCGGTTCGTTCCTTTCGTTTCGCTCAAACGGAACACGCTCATATGGAATAGGGTGTGTAGCGTGTGTGAGCGCATCGCGCTCGCACACGCTACACCAACAGGAGAACATGGAAACGGTACGCCGGGGAGGCGAGGGCAGTGCGCTCGCCTCCCCCGTACATACGATCCTCATAAGAGCGTTCCATCTTCTCGCTTTCTCCCCACACCTCTCAGTTGCGCGCGGCGGCCGCGAGGCCGGCGCGGCGCATCAGCCGATCGAAGTCGGTCGATGCCTGGAACCAGGTGCCGCCATCCTCGACGAGGCCACTGGTGCCGCCAGGGTTAGGGTAGTAGGTCCAGGTCTGGCTCACCCGGCGGGTCGTTGACGCCCATATCGTGCGGGTGCGTTGCCGGGGGACACCCAACGGCTGCTGCCGCGCCTGCAACTGGGCACGGACTCGAGCAAACGCCAGCGGATCAGCGGGCAAGTCCTGAGGACCGTCTGTCGGGCCGGAGTAGATCACATCCACGATGTGTCGGGGCGTCGAGACCGCCATCATGAATTCGAGAGTGACCTGGAAGGCTGGCGCCGGTTGCGGCCCCGCCGGCCGCTCGATGGGCCGCTCCTTGCCCCACGCGGCCGCGATGGCGGCGAGATCGCCGGGGGAATCGACGTACCAGGGACCGGTGTCACCTGATTCGTCGAGGTCCCGGACGATTTCGGCCGCGCTCAAGATAATCGGAGCTTTTAAGTCCCCACCGGTCACGGTAATTCGCTGAGGCAGCACGGGCCCGCCTTTGGCGAGTGCCAGGGGCGCGCCCGCAACCAATAGCCCGGCAATCAGTCCGAAGACCGCGACCCGGTCCAGCAAACGGCAACGTTTCATCGGACTCCTCCTCGCTTCGCGCCACCAACGGAGCGCCTTCTTGCATGCGGGCGCCCTTCACCGCAGCGACTCGGCGACGCGGACCGCTTCTTTCAGGGAAAGGTGACTCTCCAACCGGTAGGTAATCTGATCCTGGACCCAAACCAGAACGTTCCCCTCGACCAGCCGGCGCGGTTCATAGACGGTACGACCCTGCCGGTCCCGAAACTGCAGGATGTGAGGCCCGCGCACCCATAGCGCGCGTTGGCCGTTGACCGTCGTTTCCTGGATCACCTCAGGTTGAGATTTGGCGCCAAAGACATCCTCCCCGAGCGCGTACAGGCTCATCCTGACCTCGTCCTCGCTTTCGGGGACCAGCCAGACCAGGATCACGGCCGGACCGCCCAGGTCCTGGAAGTAGACCCGGTCGGGCGGTCCCAGGTCCGGCGGATAGATCGGGAGCAGAACCGGGAACCCGGCCTTCGCTTCGGCGGCGGCCAGCGTCGTCTCCCCGGCCAGGTTCAGGACCGAGCGCGACAGGGTCGGTGAGGGCCGCGGCGTGGGTGGGGGCCGTGTCCGCGTCGCGGTTGCCGCGGG
>DOUV01000794.1 GCA_003520455.1 Chloroflexota bacterium
CACACGGCGACCCCCGCCCCGAGGAGGACGAACGTGCCGGCCGACAGGCCCAGGAGCGTCCACGTGCGGTCGATTTCGCCCTGGGTGCGGGCGTACGGCTCGGCGATCTCGATCGCGCCGACGAGGTGTTCCTCGCTGAAGAGCGGCACGGCCGCATAGAGCAAGGGTTCCCCCGTTGCGGGATTGGATCGAATCGTGTGGGTGGCTTTTCCAGAGAGCGCTGCGACGACCTCAGACGGCAGCGGGCCGGGAGCTGAGGCGGCCGTCGACAGCGGCCGGCCGGTACGATCGTAGATCACGACCATTCGCTGATGCTCTTGAGCGACCTGGTCGCTGAACAGCTGGAGGCGCTGCAGGGTTACCCACTGCGCACCCTCATCCTCATCCTCGGACAACTCCTTGACCTGCTCCCGCAGCGAGAGACCAATGAGCATTGCTTCGGTTTCGAGCTCATACTCGCGTGCGTTGAGCAGGGCCTGTTGCAACCGGAACCCAACCGAGAAGGTGAGTGCACCGAGGCCCAGAACGAGCACGATGAGATAGGAGAGAATCAGGCGGGTTCGCAGGTGGAAACCGAACATGGCGGCGTGCCTTCCTCAACCGGCCATCGGCGTCCCGACTCAGGCTTTCTGGGGCGCTCATAGCGAATCGCGGGCATGTCCCGATCACCCTCGCAAGGACGGGCGTGATCCGTACTGCGTGCGAAAAGGGATCACGCAGGATGCCTCCCGATGAATCATCACCGCGCCCCTGACCAGGGTCGTCGTGTCCTCTCGAGGCTTCTGGCTCTATTGTAGCAGGCTTTACTACCGATAGGCTACGAGAATGTTACGCGGTGGGCGGTGGCGCGCTGAACCGGTAGCCCACGCCGCGGACCGTCTGAATGTAACGTGGGTGATCGGGGTCATCCTCGACCTTTTGGCGCAAGCGCCGGATGTGAACGTCCAGCGTGCGCGGGTCGCCGACCCACTCCGCGCCCCAGACGGCATCCAGCAGTTCCTGGCGGGGCAAGACTTTGCCGGCGTGGAGCATCAGCTGTTCGAGCAGTTCGTACTCTTTGCGGGTCAGCGCGAGCTGTTCTGTCCGCCGGAGGACGCGCATCTGCTCCGGCTCCACAGTCAAGTCGCCGATTGTGACACGCCGCTGCTGCGATTGATCGTACGCCAGGCGGCGGAAAGTGGCGCGAACGCGGGCGAGCAATTCGGCGAAGCTAAAGGGCTTGACAACGTAATCGTCAGCGCCGATTTCTAAGCCCGTGACCCGGTCCATTTCGCTGTCGCGGGCTGTCAGCATGATGATTGGAATGGTGATGCCCGACTCGCGCAGTCGGCGGCAGACCTCGCGCCCATCCAGTTTGGGCAGCATCAGATCGAGTAGGATCAAGTCAATGGGCTCGCTCTGCGCCATTCGTAGCGCACTCAGGCCATCGTGGGTGACGCGGACCTCGAACCCTTCGCGCTTCAAACTGTAGGTTAAGGAATCGGTGATGAGCGGCTCGTCGTCAACGACGAGAATGCGATGATGGAGCATATTGCCGGGCTCTTTCTAGCGCTTCTCTAGCAAATCATCGCAGGTCCGGCGCGGCCGCACAAGCGGCCGATGTCACCTGGAATCTTGGTGAGATAACAATGTGACATCTATTTATCCTCTGTCACAGATCGAAGAAAGGACGGTATTCCGCCTTCACAACTATCTTCGTCACTCCCTTTTCGGAATCCAGATATACACCGTCAAGAAGTGTGTGGAGAATCACCTTCTTTTCTTCGTCTGTTGCCGCCTCCCAGTTTCCCTGAAAGTCCTGGAAGAGACCTGCGGCCATCTCAAGATCGGGTATGTGGGCAGGACGAAGGGCAGTGAGTTGCGCCTTATAATAATCCCGTTTGATCAGATATTCGTCCCGCTCAATGTCACCTAATTCATAGATATCCCTCAAGCGTTCCAAGATCCCCTGGAGTCTTTTGTGTTCCTTCTCGATTTCCTCGGCTCCGTTTCCAGTCTCTTCTTTGAGCATCGCTCGCATGCGTTCTCGCCAGTCATGGGGGATCTTGATCCTGCTAAGGGCTCAAAAAAGAATAACTTCAGCAGGCGGACGAGCAGATCTAGGCAGTGCGCGCCGTCAAGGTGTAGTTGCACTGGGGGCAGATGGCATGCGGCTGGCACTGAAGGGCGGCGATGTCTTCATCCGAGACCTTGACCCCTGTGGGATAATGAGTTGGCACGAGATGGGCGCGTACGCTGCGGCCAGTCTGGGTGGTGGTCGTGCGAATGGAGTGCAACACGACTTCAAACGAGCGCAGCGGTACACCAGCCCACGTTTTGCTGATCTCACTAAAGCGCCGATGTTCAATCGGATTCCACTTGGAGGTGCCGGTGGGATAATGACAGACGGTCACGCACAAGCCACAGCGGTCGGCGACGTCGACTGGCAGTTGCCGCCGCCAGACCCGCGAGCGCGCACCATTGCTCCCACCACTATCGGCTTGGATCAAGAGGCAGGTGGCCTGCGGAAAGCGCTCGGCCAGTTCGGTGGCGCACCACTGCCTGATATTGTCCACGGCACAGGTCGGGGTGTCCGCCGATTGCCCGACATAGACCGTGCCGCAATTGAACGTCACATCGTAGATGCCGTAGGGGACGGCCCGCCCAATCGCATCGTGTGGAAAATCGTGGACATCGACGACTTCAGGCGTGCGACACCAGATCCGCCCCGTGTTTTTGAAGTTGCCGACCAACTCTTTCTTCTTGGTGTCCACGCTGATCACGGGCTGCTGCCTCATCTGATGCTGGCGCTGCTGGGCACGGATGTACTGAAATTGCAGATCGCGCTCAGGCTGGTGCGTGCCAGCCGCCGGCTTGACGTTCGCCTGCAAGCTATCGCCTTGGGCCGCCACGAGCCGACTGATGACCGGTTCACTGACTTCGTGATCGCCTTGCGCCAACGCTTGACGAATATCCTTCAAGCGGCAGTTCAACCATTTCTGTGTGCTCATCGGATCCCCGGCCGCGTGCGGCTCGACCAGGTCCAGCAGCACCTCAATCAACGCCGGGTCTTTTTTCGGCTTTCGGCCGTCCGCCGCCACTGCGGCGTTGGCCCGCCAGGGGAAAACCGCTTAACCCTGGGGCCAACTCGTGCCGTCCGCGACGGATCGTGTTGCGGTCCAGTCCAGTCATCCGCTCGAGTTCACTGTCGCTGAACCCAGGTGGTTCCTGCGCTAGCAAGGCAGCATACCACTGCCGTTGCGGTTCGTTCAGTCGGCTCAGAAAGAGGTTGAGATCGGCATGATCGGTGATGGTGGCCTGATCCTCCCCCGCCTGACACGTCCGACATTCACACCTATGCACAGCGCGTGGTTCGTCCTGCTGGTTCATCGGGCAGCGTCCTTTCCACCACCAGTATACCACCGGCTGAAGTTATTCTTTTATCAGCCCTAACGGCTCCCAGCGGCTCGCCAGACCCGGGGGCGCGGGCCTGGATCTGGCGATCCAGGCCGAGCGATGAGGGGCCATGTTGCGCTCAACGGCTCCCGGCGGCTCGCCAGTTCCGGCGCCTAGAACATCGGTCAAGTAGTCGCCATGGATGCGTGGCCGGAGAGTTCCGAGGTCTGGTAGGCAACCGGTCCCCGCCTCGATCACTGCCGCGGGAGCGCGCGTTGGGCAAACACGATCCCCGCCAGACTTCCGACGTCTGGCGACTTGACCGGTGCCTGGCGATCACCCGGGAGTCGGGCGCATGCGGCGAATGAGCCAGGCGGCGGCTCCGGCAGCGGTGACGGCGAACGCCAGCGCAACAGCCCAGGGATTCTTGAGGATCTCGATGCTGTGAGGGGCCCGTGCCCGTGAGGCCGGTACGGTCGCGTACTCCTTCAGGATGCGGCTGATCACCGAATCCGAGTCCGCTGATGCATACTGCCAGCCGGTGGGCCGGAGGATGGTCCGGGCGTTTAGATCGTACCGTGTATCGTCCCGGTCCGGAAGGTAGATGTATCCTGGCGCGCTCGAGGGATTGGGGGCGTACTCGAACGCGTAAATCACCTGGAACCGGCCGTCGTTCCCCTTGACGTGAATGAGCACTTCGTAGCGCGGATCAACAGGGGGTATGTCGGTGACGCGGCCGCGCGCCCAATCAATGAACTGGCCCTTCCAGGGGTTAAAGTCCTCTACGATATCGGGATCGGTGATCTCAATGGGGCTTGCCAGGCCTGGGCCCGTGATGGTGACCTTATCGGGGGATTCTTTGGCGAGGGCAGGGGCGATGGAAACAAGCAGGAGCACGATCACTGCACACAATCCGGCCAGATGCTTCATGAGACCCTCCCTAATCGACGCTTCATCTGTCTTTACATTATATATACACCATACTGTGCCCCGAAGTTCCCACCGGCTGCCTTCAGTCGCCGTGGGAACGGGCCTCCTTGTCGCCATTCTCAACTGTGAAGAGTGCTACGCCTCGGTCGAATGGATCCTCCGGTCAGTCCTGCCTATCATTGATTCTCCGGCGCTTCTGCCAGGTCTGGCACTGCGTGCTCGGCGACTGCTTGCCTGATTCTTCCCCTTATCTCTTGAAGGATGAAGAACGCGGTATAAGTGACCGAGATCGGCCAAACGGGACCAACCGAGCCAAATGACGGTCGTACCCGGCTCACCATCGCGTTTACGCCCACCGTCGTTCTTCTCCAAGATGAGGGGAATAGTCAGCTCTTCTGCTGCGGGCTGGGCTGACGTAGACACAGACAATCTCATAGAGAACATCTATAAGAGGGCGTTAGAAAATTTCGCCGTCTCTCAAGCGTCATCGCACCCGATCCTTTTTGAGCTGAGCTCCATCTGCTCACGTGAGAGTGACTCCCGGCCACTTTCATCTGGCAGAGTCCAGCTTGCCTGCCATGCTATTCCGCCAGTTGCAGCGTCTGTGTTGATTGCATCAGTGCAATGTAGGCTTCCTCCAGCGTAGGCGGCACCGGCTCGGCGTCGGCGCTGGGGCAGGGACCGATAATCCGCAGATTCAGCCCCCGGGCATCCCGCACACTGGTGGCAACGCGCCACTCCGGGTCCGGCTGATGCCCGGGTGGTAGAGTCAACCGCCAGGTCTCTCCCTCTGCTACGCACAGTAGGTCCGTTGGGCTGCCATGAAAGAGGATACGTCCCTGCTTCATAACCGCCATGTCGTAGGAGGTGGTGGCAATATCCTCGACGATGTGCGTCGAAAGGATGACCACCCGCTCGCCTGCCAATCGTGCCAGCAGGGTGCGAAATCGCACGCGCTCCTCCGGATCTAGCCCTACAGTCGGCTCGTCCACAATCAATAACTTCGGATCGCCCAAGAGCGCCTGCGCGATACCCACGCGCCGCTTCATACCCCCTGACAACGTGCAGATGCGGCGTCCGGCCACTCCTTCCAGACCGGTCAGCGCCAGTACGCGCTCCACGTCTCTATGACGCGTGCGGGTGTGGTGAAGCTGCTTCAGCGTGGCGATGTAATCCAGGAACTCGTAGGCAGATAGGTTGGGGTATAACCCCAACTCTTGCGGCAGGTAGCCCAGCAACCGCTTGACGGCCCACCGCTGCCGCTGGTCGCTGACGTCGAAGCCGTCCACCAGCACGCGCCCGCTCGTCGGCTGGAGGAGGGTCGCCAGGATGCGCAGCAGGGTCGTCTTGCCCGCGCCATTCGGCCCCAACAGCCCGAACATCCCGCTCTCAACGTGGAGGTCCACGCCTTGCAGCGCGCGGACACCGCCACGGTAGACCTTCACCAGATCATCAATCTCGATTCGCATCACTCGCTCCTCTGATACTCGATTGGGACGCCGCTGCGTTGCGCCAGCGCCGCCAGCAGTTGTTGCAGATCGAAGGGACCGCCCTGCTGCCGCATCACCTCCCCGACGAGCTGGAGGCCGCGCGCACGACCGACCTGCTCAAGCCAGGTATGCAACGCCTCGAACAGGGCCGCCTTCAGCGCCTGCCCCACCGGAAAATCGAGCGGGAGCGAGCGCAGCGCGAACGGTTCAAACTTGCCAGAGCTTGTGCCGGGAACCGGCGGCGCCAGGAGCACGGCGAGGTCCGCCTCCCGTACATCCGGGTCTGCCATCTCCACCGCCAGCCAGAGCGCGAGCAGGTTCAGCTCGTCGGCCGGCTCGAGGCGCGCGATGGTCATCGTTCTCAAGTCTTGTCCTTTGCCTGGTGGTCGTGGCCCCCCGGCCGACATGGAGGATGGGAGAAAGTCGCGTGGCGACCCGGGCGCGCGAACCCAACGCCCATCCGTATCCTCGGCAGGGCTGGATACAGCCACACTGCCTGCCTCCCCCGGTATCCCTGTCACAGCAACAACGCCGGCCACGTCTGGGCTGACGCGCACCCAGGCCGCCGGGAGATCCGTGTGGCTGGCCAGCCAGGCGCGCGCCAGACGGGTCATCACCGCCCGATCCTCGATGGGAGCCTTCACCTCATCCGCGGAACGCGGCGAGAGGAGGAAGCTACGCAGGTCGTCAGGCAAGGGGCCAGTGCCTTCCGGCACCAGCAGCAGGTCGCCGCTCCACACGAGGTCGTTCAGGTAGGGGAGGGCAACGATGTGGGTGGGCACAGGCTCCGCGCCGAGTGCTTCCGCTACTCTGGGGGCCAGCGCTGCGATCTGTTCCAGCCGCGTGACCAGCACGTTTTCCGTGCCGCCTAACGACCCGAAGTGCAGCGTCCGGCCGGCAACGGTCTTGCTCCCCTGCGGGGGCAGGACGAGGAGCACGGCAGGCAACTTCCCCTCCCACACCACGACCCCATCATGGAGGGGCGCCGGGGCCAGCGCCTCGGCGCCGGAAACGCGTACCGTCACGTGACTCTCCTCTGCCTGGTGAGGGTGCGGCCCGTCGCCCCAGGGCCAGGGATACCAGTCTCCATCCCGGAACAGGTAGCCCGCGCCTTCCGAAAGCAGGGCGCGAACCGGCTGGGGGGTATCGAAAGCGGGGTATTGGGAGCTGGGATATCCGCCGTAATCGTTGTAGGGCACGCGGGGGGTCCCCTGCCACTGCAACCGGAGCGCCAGCGACTCCACGGGTGGCGCGGGCAGCGCAAGGATGACACTGTCCCCCACCCGCCGCCAGGCCAGCGGGTGCCCATCCTCATCGTGCGCCGCCGTCAGGCGCAACCCAGGGTTCAGGCGCAGCACGACCTCGCTCTCTTCTATCGGGCGCAGGGGCGCGAGGCGCAACGTTGAGCTTCCCGCTAGCGTCTGGCGCTCCGCGTCCACGGCCACCTCCAGCGTGTGCGCTTCCACCCGCCACGCATCGGGCTGGATGTTGGTGGGCGACAGCGGGATGGCCTG
>DOUV01000792.1 GCA_003520455.1 Chloroflexota bacterium
GTCCCGGCGGTCTCGGCGAGCGCGCCATCCGCGAGGGGCGGCGCGTGCTCTCCTACGAGGAGACCGACCTGCAGATCGACCCGGCCAAAGCCGCGGACGGGACGGCTGCCGTCGTGGCCTACCCGCTCATCGTCGCCGATCAGCCCCTGGGCGTCCTCTACGTGATGCTACGCGACGAGCGCCGCTTCAGCCGGCAGGAGTTGCTGCTCCTCGACAACTTTGTGAACCAGGCTGGGCTGGCACTCTACCACAGCCGCGAGTTGGCCGCCGCCAACCGGACCCTGGCCCGCAAGGTCCACGAGCTCGAGCAACTGCGCCGTGCCGACGCCTTGCTGAGCAGCCGTCCCCGGCTGGACGAAGCGCTGGACGAGATTCTACGCATCGCGCTGGAGATGACCGGTGCCCCGCACGGCTCCTTCCGTCTGCTCGACCGCCGTAGCGGCGGCCTGCGGCTGGCCGCTCTGAGCGCGGCGCCGTTCGTCGCCGTTGTCGACACGTTGCCACTGGATGAAAGTAGCGTCGTGGGCACGGCGGCCCTCACCCACCGGCCAATCCGCATCGACGACCTTCGAGCAGCGGAATGGGCCCGCATCTACAAGCCCCTGCTCGCCTCAACTGAGATGCGCAGCGAACTGGCCGTGCCGTTGATCGGCGCCGGCGGGGCCCTCCACGGCGTGCTCAACGTCGAGAGTCCTCTCCCGGCCGCCTTCAGCGAGGAGGACGAACGGCTCCTCAGCGCGCTGGCGACTCAGGCGGTCATCGCGATCCAGGAGATCAAACTGCTCGAGACAATGCAGGAGCTGACTGAGGCCACCCTCACGCACAGCACTGCGGAGCTGTTTGAGTTGGCCATCGCCCGCGCCGGCGAGCTGATTGATGCTCCGCTCGGCGCGATCTGGCATCTGGCCCAGGTCGAGGGGGCGGTCGAACCGGTTCTCGTACTCCAGGCCGCGAGCGGCGGTCACGAGCGCGGCGATCAGCTCTCCCTCCACACGAGCCTGACCGGCCAGGCCGTTCTGGATCGTCGCCCGGTCACCTGCCCCGATGTCCAGGTCGATGAGAGTTTCTACTACGTCCAATTGGCGCGCGAGCAGGGCTGGCGCTCGGCCCTGATTGTGCCGCTGATCGCCCGCAACGGTGAGCCGATCGGCGCCTTCAGCCTCTACACGACCACCATCCGCACCTTTAGCGATTGGGACAAGCGTCTGCTCAGCGTCCTGGCCAACCATGCCGCTATTGCCATCCGCGACGCCGAGCAGTTGGCGAATCTGCGGGCCGCCCAGGAGCGCCAGGCCGTCGCCGAGACCTTCGCCGCGGTCGGCGATGTGGCGGCCAACTTGCTCCACCGGCTCAACAACCAGATCGGCACGATCCCGGTTCGAGTGCAGGGAATCGAAGCCAAGAGCGCGCCCGCGCTGAAAGATGAGTACCTGGCCAAGAACTTGCACGCTATCGAGACCAGTGCCCGCAACGCGATGACGATTGTCCGCGACGCCATGCGCCACCTGCGACCGATCGAGTTGGCGCCTGTGAGTGTGGCGAACGCGGTTCGGCAAGCCATCGCTGAGGCCCACACCGCTCCGGGAATCGAGATCGAGGCCCTGGGATTGGAACCGCTCCCTCCCGTCCGTGCGGGCGTGGCCCAACTGACGCTGGTCTTCCTCAATCTGATCGAGAACGCCACCGAGGCCCTCATGTGCCGGCCAGAAGCCGGCGGCCGCATCACGATCCGTGGCCAGGCCCGCCCCGAGGCTGTCATCATTACAGTAAGTGACAACGGGCCGGGCATCCCGCCCAACTTGCTGCCCCACATCTTCGAGCTCTCCGTCTCGTCGGGGGCGGCTGACCGCAAGCTCGGGTTCGGCCTCTGGTGGGTCCGCACCCTGCTCCACCGGAGCGGCGGGGAGATTTGCGTGGACAGCCCCCCCGGTGTTGGAACGAGCTTCACCCTACGGCTGCCCCGATGGACGACGACTGCAGAGTAGAGATTGGAGATTGGTAAGGCGATGCCTACTGTGCTTGTTGTGGAAGATCAACCCGCCTGGCGCGAATTGCTGGGGGAACTGCTCAGCGATATCGGCTTCCAGATGCGCGCGGCCGGGAGCTACGACGCCGCGCTGGCGGCCCTCACCGAGGGGCCCTACGACCTGGCACTGATTGACGTCGGCCTGGCGGGTGATGACCACGAGAACCGAGATGGGCTGCGCATCCTGGAGCAGTTCCGGGCCCGATTTCCGCGCGGCCACGCGGTCCTCCTCACGGGCTATGGGACGGTCGAACTGGCCGTGCAGGCCCTCACCGTCCTCGGAGCCGACGACTTCATCCGCAAAGAACACTTCGACCGCCGTCGCTTCATCGAGACGGTGACCCGCACGATTGGCCGAAGCGAGGCCATTCGGGCGGCCCTCCCGGCTCGCGAGAGCGATCCGGCAGCGACGACCTCTGGCCGCTCGACGCCCGAGGTCAGCGGTCGCATCCTGGTGGTCGAGGACAACGCCTCGTGGCGTGCAATCTACGAGGAGTTGGCCGAGGAGCTGGGTGTGGAGTTGCAGACGGCGGTCAGCTATGGGGAGGCCCGTGGCTGGCTGCAGCGCGAATCGTATGACCTCGCGGTGGTTGACCTCAAGCTCATCAGCAGCACGCGACCCTGGGAGAACCGCGACGGGTTCTACTTGCTGCGCCTGACCCAAGAGCACGGGGTCCCGACCATCGTTGTCAGTGCCCTGGCGACTCCCGACGAGATCGATCGTGGCTACGAGGAGTTCGGCATCTTCGCCTTTTTCGACAAGGAGGGCTTCCAGCGCAACGCCTTCCTGAAGACCGTTCGTGACGCCCTGACCCAGGCCGGCCAGCCGCCCCCGGCGATCCTCCCTGTGCCCCAGCGCGCCAGTCCACCCCCCGATTCACCCTTGACGGAGCTGACCGAGCGCCAGGTCGAGGTGTTGGCGCTGATCGCGCGCGGCAAGACCAATAAGGAGATTGCCGATGAGTTGGTCATTACCACCAACACCGTCAAGAAGCACATCCTGGCCATCTTTGGCAAGCTCAACGTCAACTCCCGCGCGGCCGCCGCGGCTGAAGCCGCCAAGTGGGGCATCGGCAGCAGGTAGGCAGGCGTAACACACTCGTTGACGTCGCCTGGGCCGGTTCAGTGTAACCGCCGAGTGGCTTGCGATGCCCGCAACGCAGTGAGCGTCCCGGTGGGCACTCTTCACCCAGCCCGTTTCACGCCTTGCACCTCGCGCCATTGTCACCCATTTGGGCACCCCACCTGCCCGCCCGACCGCCAGGTGCTCGACGGATCCTCACCCTGGTCGGCTCGCGCCGGTCGCGGCCGCACCCCATCGGGCACTTTGCCCACCGCCACGGCCAATGCATCAACGCTACTTCCGCCCCGCCTCGAACGATCCCCCCGATTATTCGATCTACAACAACATTTTTGTCGGCAATCACTCCCCCGCACCAGATGGGCCATTGGCACCTTCCACAAAACTACCCACCTGTCGACCGCGGACGGACCACCTGAGTGCTGACGCTCCGCCCAACTCTCGAGTAGACTAGTCCGAACGCCTGTCAAGAGAGTGGCACCGTTGCCGCCGCAAGTCGTTCCGACTTCGCGGCGGCCTTTTGTACCTTCCTGCGGTGCCGGGGAGAAGAGCCGATGCGAGATTTCATTGAGGCCGGCAATATTCTGCGAACCACTCTGTACGACCCACGCTTCGAGCACGATGCATGTGGTGTCGGCGCGGTCGCGACGCTGCGCGGCGGCCCAAGCCATGCGGTGGTGACGCGGGCGCTCACGGTGCTGGAGAACCTTCATCACCGGGGCGCGACCCTCGGCGACGACGCGACCGGCGACGGCGCCGGCATCCTCCTGCAGATCCCACACGCCATCTTCGCCGATTGGCTTCGGCGCCGCCGGGCCAACCGATACGCCCACCCTGGAGACTACGCCGTGGCGGTCTGTTACCTGCCGTACACAGCGGCCGCCGAGAGTGGCAGCGTGATCGAACAGGCCGTACGTGCCGAGGGCCTGCCGGTGATCGGGTGGCGCGAGATCCCAACCGATCAATCCATCCTGGGCTACGAGGCCCGCGCCAGCATGCCGGCGCTGGCCCAACTCATCGTCGGCCGCCCGACCACCCGGGATGCCGACGACTTCGAGCGCGCCTGCTACCGGGCCCGGAAGGCCGCCGAGCGCGCCCTGGTCGAGGCCGAGCTTCGCGGTTACCTGGCCTCCTTCTCCGGTCGAACGATCGTTTACAAGGGGATGCTGACCGGCCACCAACTCGGCCGGTTCTTCCTCGACTTGCACGACCAGCGCTGCGCGAGCCAGGTGGCCGTCACCCACACGCGCTTCAGCACCAACACCTTCCCCTCCTGGGAGCGCGCCCAGCCCTTCCGCCTGCTCTGCCACAACGGCGAGATCAATACGCTTCAGCGGCAACGTCAACTGGGTCAAAGCCCGCGAGGCCGATCTGCCGGCAACCCTCCGGCCGGTCATCGACGAGCAGGGCAGCGATTCCGCGATGCTCGACAACATGCTGGACCTCCTGGTCCACGGCGGGCGCGACCTGCCCCACGCCATCGCCATGCTCGTGCCCGAGGCCTGGGAGGGCAACACCGCCCTGCCGCCGGCTCTGCGCGCCTTTTACGAGTACCACGCGACCCTGATCGAGCCCTGGGATGGCCCGGCGGCGCTCTGCTTCACCGACGGCCGCATCCTCGGCGCGGCCCTCGACCGCAACGGCCTGCGCCCGCTGCGTTACAACGTGAGCGCCGACGGCCTGCTGGTGATCGCGAGCGAGGTCGGGGCCGATGGTCTCGAACCCAACGAGATCGTCGAGCATGGCCGGCTCGGCCCCGGCGAGATGCTGGCCACCGATATCCGCGACGGAACCCTCTGGCACAACCGTGAAGTCAAGCGCCAGCTGGCCGAGCGCAAGCCCTATTCAGTCCTGAATGCTGAGTGCCCGCTCCCGAGCGAATCGACTCAGGCGCAGCCCTCAGTACTCAGCACCCAAGAGGCCGCACTTTCCCGTCTGCAGCGCGCCTTTGGCTACACCTCCGAAGAGTTGCAGGTCGTCCTGAAACCGATGGTCTGGGAGGGCCACGAGCCGATCGGCTCGATGGGCGACGACACTCCCCAGGCCGTGCTGAGCGAGCAGTCCCGCCCCCTCGCCCACTACTTCAAGCAACGCTTCGCCGAAGTCACGAACCCGCCGATCGACCCGCTGCGCGAGGCCAGTTTCATGTCCCTGCGGATCCACCTCGGCCGCTGGCCGGCTCTGTTGGAGAGCGAGCCGCGGGTCGAGCGCCTGGTGCTGGAGAGTCCTATCATCACCCCGGCCCTGTTGGGGACTATCGAGCGTGCCCGGCCGAGTTTCCACCTCGACGCCACCTTCCCTGTCGATGACGAGAACGGCGATTCGCTCACGCTCACCCGGGCGTTGGCGCGCCTGCATAACGAGGCCGAAGCGGCCATCCACCGCGGCGTCGAGCTGTTGGTACTCGACGACAGTGCTACCGGGCCGGATCGGCTTCCGATTCCCAGCGTGCTCGCGGTCGCCTCGCTTCACCACCACCTGATTCGCAAGGGTCTCCGGACGCGCTGCAGCCTGATCGCCTTCAGCGGCGCGGCCCGCGATACCCACAGCCTGGCCGTACTGATCGGCTACGGGGCCAACGCTGTCTGCCCCTGGCTGGCCCTGGCCACCGCGGAGGCGATCGGGGCTGAGGGCTACCGCGGCGAGCGCCTCGCTGCGACCGAGACCACTGCGAATTTCCTGCACGCCTCCGCGGCGGGCCTCCTCAAGATTATGTCAAAGATGGGGATCGCCACCGTCGAGAGCTATTGCGGCGCCCAAATCTTCGAGGCGATCGGTCTGAGTCAGGCCCTGGTCGAGCGGCACTTCGCCGGCACGCCCAGCCGGGTGGGCGGCATCGGCCTCAATGAGATCGAGGCCGAGGTCCGCCGTTGGCACGCTGCGGCCTTCGCTGGCGAGGGGTTGACGGTGGCCCACGAGCACGCGATTGCCGGTCTCGCGCCGCAGCCTGGCAGCCGCCGGGAACAGC
>DOUV01000397.1 GCA_003520455.1 Chloroflexota bacterium
AGCGGCGCAGCCGCCAGCAAGACCAGAGCGACCACTCCCGTCAGCACACTGCGGCGCAGCAGCAGGCGGCGCAGGAGCCAGCGCAGTGCTCGCGGATCGTCGCGCAAGACGGGCGTGAAGTTGTTGAGAGCCTGCTCGTCGCCCAGCGCTGCGAGCAGTGTGGCGAGGGCGGCCGTGCTGGTGGCGAAGCTATAGATGCCGAAGCTGGCCGGGCCGAACTGAGCAGCCACATAGCTGACGAAGAGGAAGCGCAGCCCGAATTCGACGACCCGGCTCAGATAGTTCCAGGCAAAGCCACGGCTGAACCGCCGGGCCAGGCTCCCCGATTCAGCGGCCATTCGCCACCTCGACGAAGAGTGCCTCGGCCTGATCGAGCATGCGCATCAGGCTGAACTCCCGCTCGGCCCGGCGACGAGCGGCCACAGAGAATGCCCGCCGCTGCGCCGGGTCATGGAGCAGAACCGACACAACCTGACTCCAGACGCCTGGATTCGTGGCCGGGAGCAATCGGCCACTGATCCCGTCTTCGACCGCCTCGAGATTGCCGCCCCGGTTGGAGGCCAGCAACACAGTCCCGCAGGCCAGGGCCTCGACGACCACGAGAGAGAAGGCTTCATCGTAGCGGGTCGGCATCAGGGTGAGATCGGCCGCATTGTAAAATGCCGGCAGCCGTTCGGTCGGCTGGAAACCCCAGAAGCGCACGGCGTGGCCGAGATCGTCTGACTCGGCCTGCAAGCGGGCGGACTCCGGTCCCGTGCCGACAATCCATAAGTGGGCATCCTGACCCTCCTGCCGGAGCGAGCGGAGCACGGTCAAAGCCGTCTCAGCGCCCTTGGGCGCAACCAGTCGGCCCACAAAGAGCAGCAGTGGACTGTCCTCTGAAAGCCCGGCTTCAGCTCGCAGGCGTCTCCCGGCCTCCGGGTCTGGGCGGAAGTGGGTCGTATCTGCCGCGTTGTAGATCACTGCCACGCGATCGACCGGCACGCCGAACTCCCAGGCAACGTCGCGTGCCTGTTGGCGGCTGGGGGCAATGATGGCGGCGAAATGCGACCGGCGTGCCTGCCAGATCGACCGAACGCCGGCCAGCCCCTGCCGGGCAACCGCCAGGAGCATCCGAGGGGACGGATCGGCGGCAAGTTGAGTCCGGCCGGTGCGCCAGAGGCTCATCGTGGTGCCGTGCATCCAGGCAACGGCGGGTGGTACGCCAGGTGCTCCAGCGACGCTTCGCGCACCGACACTCTGGCTCCAGAGAATGTCGGCTCGTGGGAGTGCGCCCAACACCGCCCGGCTGGCTCGCCACCATTGGCGCGAGTATGTACCAGGGGTGGTGCCGGGCAAAAAGAGGAAGCGGACCCCATCTCGCCCGATCTCACGCAGGCCGGCAGGATGGGCCGTTGTGACGACGGTGATGGTGTGCCCTCGCTCGGCCAGTCCCTCCGCGAGCTGTTGCAGGTGTTGCTCCATGCCGCCACCAACCCCGTGGTCGACCGTGATGCGCGTGAAAACGTGGATTGCCAGCGATCTCGTCATTGCCTGGATGACCACCTGTGGACGGACCATCCGGCCATACCGATGCCTGGGTGGTGGTGAGGTCGCGCTCAGACATGCGATGCAGCCTTGCTCCTCACGGCTGATAGTCAGACGGTACTGTGCCGGGTCCATCCACGCTGCCGGCGCAGCCGCGGCGCGTGTAAACGAGATAGCTCCCGACCTGCTCCCCGTTGTAATACACGCCGAGTTCCTCCGCGACCGTGGGTGCCGCAATCAAGTGCCTGGACCGAACTGCTTCCTTCTCGGTGAGAATGATGAACGCGGGGCACTGTTCGAGCACCGCAAGGACCTCACCTCCACGACAGGTTGCGCAGAAGAGACGGGAGGCGTACCACCCCGCGCGACGAGCATGGTACAGAATCGCCTGCGGTGCCCCAATCCGCCCGCTCGGTGCCGCCGGGTCGCTGACGCGTCGCACCACCGCCCAGGTGCCCGCACGAGCGTAGTTGCAACGCAGTGCGTACTCGGCGCCGGCCTGGGCGAGGTCCGTGGCCAGCCAGGTGCCCAAGCCCCACACAGAAGGGCGCGATCAGCAAGATCGACGCCCGCGAGCGCCTGAGTGGGAGCCAGGCCGGCGCATTGACAGGCGGAACGGATCAACACAGAGATCTTCATCGATCTAGCACCCGGGCGTAGAGTGCCAGCAGCTGGCGGCGCCGCGTTGGGTAATCGGCGGTGCCAAGGAGTCGTGCCCGCGCCTTCCCACCGATTTGTGCCCGCCACACGGCATTATCGAGGAGAGAGGCCAAGGCTGCAGCCCATTGGTCAGGGTCATCAGCCGGCAGGATGATGCCGGCATCCCCGACGACCGCCGGCATGTCGCCAACGGCGCTGACTACCATTGCACGCTGCATTGCCATGCCCAAAAGAAGTTTGAGCGGCGTCTGGACCACCGCAGCAAGGTTGGGTTGCTGCGGAAGAGGTAACACATCACAAGCCAGATATGCAGCCGGGTAGTCGGCGAGTGGTAAGTAGCCGGTGAGAATAACGCCTGGAAGGGCGGATAGGCGCTCACGATAGGGATTCTCGGCGGGAACTCCAGTGACGAGCAGCCGGAGCCGCGGCCGGGCCGCTTTGAGTCGAGCGTAAACAGTCAGCAGTAAATCAAAGCCTTTGTAGGGGTGGGGAGTGCCCAAAAAGCCGATCACCTCATCCTCAAGCGCCAGTCCGAAGCGGGCACGAGCGTGGTGCCGGTCTCCTTTGCCCGGATCAAATCGCGTCAGATCGACTGGAGTGTAAAAAAGTTCGCCCCCAAACAGGGCCCGAAGGGTCGTGCTGTTGACGGTCATCGCCCGCGGCCCCTGGCGCGAGGCAGTGTCGAGCGCGAGCCATTGCTGGATGCGCGCGATGAGAAACCGGGATGGAACCAACTGGCGCCACCAGGCGACGTCGGGGAGGCCCTGAAGGTACGCGCCCAACTCCCAATCGTCGAGGTCGAGAATGACGGGCTGGTGGGTGGGGGCTACAGCTTCCAACACCTCTAAGAGGAATGGACGATTCTTGAAGACATGGAGCACGTCGTGCCCTTGAATCGCGGCTTCGAGAGACGTGCGCCGCCCGCGCCCGGACGGGAGAGCGATCACTGGCGAGTGCAAATCGGCCAGCAACGGAAAGCGCGCCCCCCCGTGATCTATGCCGACAATTGTCACCCTCAGATCAGACCTCTGCTCCAACATCTGGGCAACAGGGAAAAGGCGCCCAATGTTGTTATGTTGCAGAGAGTGGGCCAGAAGTGCGATGTGCATCGGTTAGGGATGTGAGTCACCGATTACACATACATCACAGCAGTCTGGCAAGGGGCCGGGGACAGGGCGGCGCTCCAGCTCGAGGCGAACGAAGATAGAGCACTCGTAAGTTTCGAGACAAGAGTAACCTCCATTGGAGGATTGGCTAATCGACGGACTCATCGAGCGCGTTCCTGGAGAAGACTCTGAATCCGGGCCGTGACGAGATCGAGGGCGACGCGGTTATGGCCGCCTCTCGGGATGATAATGTCGGCGTGGCGTTTGCTGGGTTCGACGAACTCCTCGTGCATCGGCTTGACCGTCGTGAGGTACTGCTGGATGACGGAATCGAGGCTGCGCTCCCGCTCGCGGAGGTCACGCTCGAGACGCCGAATGAAGCGGATATCAGCCTCGGTATCGACGTAGATCTTCACGTCGAAAAGCTCCCGCAGGCCGGGTTCGGCAAAGATCAGGATGCCCTCCACCAGAATGACCGGGCGAGGTTCCACACGCTTGGTCTTCCTCGTGCGAGCGTACGTGGTGAAATCGTAAACCGGCACCTCTATCGGCTGACCGGCCTGCAGGCGGTGGAGATGCCCGATGAGCAGATCGGTCTCGAGCGAGTCGGGGTGGTCGAAATTGATCTTGACCCGCTCCTCGGGCGGCAGGTGGCTGGCATCGCGGTAGTAACTATCGTGCTGGATGTAGGCGATGCGATCAGCGCCAACGCGATCGAGAATTGCCCGGCTGACCGTGGTCTTGCCGCTCGCAGTGCCGCCGGCCACGCCGACAATGACCGGCTCACGGTGCTCCATAGCGCACTGTCCTTCCCAGGGAGGCGCTCGGCGGTTCAGGCTGGCTGGGCGGGCAATCGTCCCACCGGGGTATGGTGGCCTGACAGTTGATTCCCGAGCGCCCCGCCGGCAGATTATAGCCCGGTTGGACGCTTTGAGAAGAATTTGGGGCCACGCAGAGGCCGGCGGGCCGCGGTGAGCACAGCAGCGATGGCTATCAGCCCCAACCCGGCCAGCCGGAGCCGCGAACCGGGCGCGTAGCGCGCCCGAATGACGGCAAACCGCACGACCTCATGCGGCTGCGGCGGGATGACCGTTGCCTGCAGCGTGGTGATGTCGAGAGTAACGGTAACCGGCTCGCCGCCCACCAGCGCCGATTGCGTTCCGTTGAGGCCGAAAAAGAGGGTTGTTCCGTCGGCGAACCGGGTCAGGGCGCCGTACCAGTGTGGCTGGATGGTCCAGCCGTCCGCGTGCAACGGTGCTCGTGCGCTGATCTCCACCGGGCGACCGTCCAGACAGATGGTCATTGCCAGGGCCCGGCCGGGGCCG
>DOUV01000664.1 GCA_003520455.1 Chloroflexota bacterium
ATTGGGTGGGGCTCGGCCTGGATCGTCAGATCCAGGCTCCGGCCGGCGGATCTGGCGATCCGCCTGGAGCGGCTGAATCGTTACCATTCGGCGAGGTGTGATTACAAACCTCGTCAGCGTGTGAGGAGTCAAGCAACTCATGACCGAAGAACCAGTGATCTCGAAGGTTGTGTTGGCCTACTCGGGTGGTCTGGATACCAGCGTCATCGTCCCCTGGCTCAAGGAGATGTACGGCTGCGAAGTGATCTGCGTGACCGCCAACCTGGGCCAGGAGGATGAACTGGAGGGCCTGGAGGAGAAAGCTCTCAACAGTGGGGCCAGCAAGATCCACATCGAGGACGTGCGCGAGGAATTCATCACCGGATATCTCTTCCCCATGATGCAAGCCGGCGCGATCTACGAGGGCAAGTACCTCCTCGGGACCAGCGCCGCTCGCCCGCTCATCGCCAGGCGCCAGGTAGAGATCGCCGAGCTCGAGGGGGCCGATGCGGTGGCCCACGGCGCCACCGGCAAGGGCAACGACCAGGTGCGCTTCGAGCTGACCTACAAGGCCCTCAATCCCAAGCTGCGCATCATTGCGCCCTGGCGCGATCCGCGCTGGACGATCCGGAGCCGCGAGGACGCGTTGGCCTACGCCCGCGCGCACGACGTCCCGGTCCCCCATACCGAGAAGTCGATCTACAGTCGCGACGGCAACATGTGGCACCTGAGCCACGAGGGTGGCCCGCTGGAGGACCCCTGGTTTGAGCCGGAGGAAGCCATGTACCAGCGCACCACCTCACCCGAAAATGCACCCGACGAGCCCGAGTACCTCGAGGTCGAGTTCCAGCGCGGGATTCCCAAGAAGATCAACGGGGTGGCGATGGGGCCGATCTCGGTCGTGAAAAGGCTCAACGAGGCCGGCGCGCGTCACGGTGTCGGCCGGGTCGACCTCGTCGAGAACCGCCTCGTCGGGATGAAATCACGTGGTGTCTACGAGACACCCGGCGGTACGATCCTCTACGCCGCCCACCGCGCGATCGAGTCGCTGACGCTCGATCGCGAGACGATGCACTACAAGGACCAGGTTGCTATCAAGTACGCCGACCTGGTCTACAATGGCCAGTGGTTCACCCCGCTGCGCGAGGCGCTCGACGCCTTCGTCCAGAAGACGCAGGAGAACGCCAGCGGCACCGTCCGGCTGAAGCTCTACAAGGGGAATGTTATCGTCGCGGGCCGGAGAGCGCCGCGCAGCCTCTACCGCGAGGACTACGCCAGCTTCGGGCGCATGGACATCTACGACCAGAGCGACGCTGAAGGCTTCATCAATTTGTTCGGCCTGCCGCTCCAGGTCGAGGCGCTGGTGGATATCGAGGGGACCGGCCGCTCCAAGTACCGGGCGCCAGACTACAGCAAGTTCAAGCGCGATTAGCCCCGAAGCCATGCTGTACCGTGGGGTGCAGCCTGCCAGACCGCACGGTACAGCACCCGGCGCCCTCAAGAGGGTTTTTCTTTGTGTTCCACGTCGAGAGCGAGAGTATGGAATCCACACAACAATCTTCGGGCGTGAGCCCACAATCCTCGATTGCCTCAGTACCCGGTTTTCGTGTGGCCGGCGTGCACGCGGGCCTCAAAAAAGAGGGCGCCCTCGATATGGCGCTCATCGTGAGCGACCGGCCCTGCGTGGCTGCGGGCGTTTTCACTCGCAACCTCGTAAAGGCCGCCCCAGTCGTCTTCGACCAGCAGGTGCTGGCCCGACGGGGCAATGCGATCAGGGCCGTGGTCATCAACGCCAGGAACGCCAACGCGGTCACCGGCGAGCAGGGCTTGCGCGACGCCGCCGAGATGGCCCGTCTCACAGCGGAGGTGCTGGAACTCCCCGAAGAGGCCGGTGTCTTCGTGATGAGTACCGGCGTGATCGGTGTGCCGCTGCCGATGGAGACGATTGCTCGTGGCATCCGTCTTGCAACGGAGACCCTTGCCGCCGACGAGGCCGCCGGGCTCGCCGCCGCGCGTGCCATCATGACCACCGATACCGTGCCCAAGCTGGTCGGAAGCACGGTTCAACTCGGCGGACGAACGGTGACAATCGCGGGGATGGCCAAGGGGGCCGGGATGATCCACCCCGACATGGCGACGATGCTCAGCGTCATCGCCACCGACGCGGTCATCGACGGTCCAGCATTGCAGGCCGCGCTGCAGTTCGCCGTCGAGCGCTCGTTCAACTCGATCACCGTCGACGGCGACACCAGCACGAACGACACGGTCCTGCTCCTGGCCAACGGGGCAGCGGGTCACGCTGAGATCAGGGGCGACGGTGATGACTTTGTCGCGTTCCGCGACGCGTTGCTGGCAGTCTGTCAGGGGCTGGCCCGGCTGGTTGCCCGCGATGGGGAGGGCGCGACCACGTTCGTCACCATCGAGGTGCGCGGCGCCGGCTCGTTCGAAGATGCCCGGCAGATCGGCCGCACGATTGCGACCTCGCCGCTGGTCAAAACGGCCATCTTCGGCCGCGACGCCAACTGGGGGCGTGTGCTGGCGGCGGCCGGCCGTGCTGGTGTGCCTTTCGACCCGGCCCGTTCTAGCCTCTGGTTCGGAGAGCTCCAACTCCTCCGCGATGGCACACCGCTGGGCGTCGACGAAGCACGCGCGCTCGAGATTTTGTCGCAGCCGGAGGTGACGATCACGCTCGAGCTCGACCCGGACGGCACCGGAGCGGCGACGGTCTGGACGTGTGATTTCTCGTTCGACTACGTCAGCATCAACGCTGAGTATCGGACGTGAAACGTGAAACATGATTGGAATACAGTGCGGTGGGGACCGCGACGCTACGAAGGTGCGACGCACGTTCCGAAGTGCGTCGCACCTGATCCGCGCGGGGCTCCAGTTTGAGCGTTCTATAGTGCAGTGTGCGAGCCGGAGGGTGATGTATGGAATATCGCAATCTTGGCCGAACAGGCCTCAAGGTCTCGGAGCTCTGTCTGGGAACGATGCAGTGGGGGTGGACGGCCAGTGAGGAGGATGGCCGTGCGGTGATGGATGCCTTCGTAGAGGCAGGCGGAAACTTCATTGATACCGCCGATGTCTACTCGACGTGGGCCAAGAATAACCCGGGCGGCGTCTCGGAGCAGATCATCGGGCGCTGGATGAAAGATCGCGGCAACCGCCGCCAGATCGTCCTGGCGACGAAGGTTCGCGGCCGGATGTGGCCGGGGCCGACCGGGGAGGGACTCAGCCGCAAGCACATCATGGAGGCGGTCGAGGACAGCCTGCGCCGCCTGCAGACCGACTCCATCGACCTCTATCAGTCGCACTCGTTTGACGCCAGCGTGCCGATTGACGAGACCATGCGGTCTTTCGACGACCTGGTCCAGCAGGGCAAGGTACGCTATGTCGGCGCCTCGAACTACTCTGCCTGGCGCCTCGCTCGGGCGCTCGGGGTCAGCGCGGCGAACGGCTGGGTCCGTTACGACTCGCTCCAGCCGCACTACAACCTGGTCCACCGGGGTGAGTTCGAGCGCGAGCTCAAGCCGCTCTGCGAGCAGGAGGGGATCGGGGTGATCCCCTACAGCCCGCTGGCG
>DOUV01001001.1 GCA_003520455.1 Chloroflexota bacterium
CGTCAGGGTCAAGCCGAGATCGACGACGCGGGCGCCGCTGGCCTGGAGCGCGGCGCGCACCAGGTCGGCGAGCGTGGGTGACGAGCGCCGTCCATCGCGACCCAGGGCAATGCTGGCCCCGCGCCCGGCCTTGCCCTGGACAGTCGTGGCAAACGCCCGCGCCCAGCGCAGCGCTACGTCGGGCGTCAAGCCCGGTTCGCCCCCGATGATAGTGCCACGCAGGCCGGAGATTCCAATTTTGAGTGCCATAAGCGCAATACTGAATGAGGAATGCTGATCTGAGTGCCAGGCGCGAGCCGGCGATGTTCCGACCGTGCCGTGAGCCGGCCGGCTATCATGTTGATTGACCGTGCATCGACAATCATACGGGCTCGGAGCTCTGCCGGGCAACAATCCACGGCGTGGCTCGCGAAAGCATCCCGCGCCTGGCGCCATTCCGTTGGTGCATCCAGCGGCTCAGGAATCGGGGTGAGGGCCGTCAGGACCGCGAGAGGATTTGGCCCCTCGCCACCCCCATCCTACATCATTTGTCTGCTTCCATCAAAAAGGCCCCCGGGCGGGGGCCTGGGAACGTGCGAATCTTCGACGGTTACTCTTCGACCAGGAGCTGGTCGAGGACACGCGCCAGCCGAGCGGGATCGTGCCGGGCGACAGGCAACTCACGCACGCTGGTCTGCCCATCAGGTGTCTGGTAACTGATCATTTGAGGCGCTTCCGAGACCAGGTGCCCGCTGACGACCACAGCGCCCTCGACGAGCGTCGTCTCCTCGCCGGTGTCAGCAAACGTCAGGCGGCTGATCGCATCACTCCGGGCCCGCAGGCGGACGATGTCGGCCCCCTCGGCGTAGTACTTCTCGAGCAGGTCCCGGCTGATGTCGCCCTGATTGACGACAACGTAGTCCATCTCGATGCCGGTCGCGGTGCGAATTGCGATGAGGTAGTCCGCCACAGTGAATCTGGCAGTTTTACCAGGGATCGTCATCAAGTTGGCGACGAAGACGAGCTTGGCCTCGCTGGTCTCGATCATGCTCGCCACGCCAGGCATCGTCAGGAGCGGCAGGAGCCCGGTGTAGAGGTGACCCGGGGCTACCACGATCAACTCGGCCGATTTGATGGTCGCCAGGACCTCGGGGTTGACCTCCGGCGCATAAGCCTGGAGCAGGCTGGCGCTCAACTCGCCCTGGACATTTTCCCAGACCTTCATTCGGCGGATATCGCGACTAAAGAAGACGCGGCTGATGGGCACGCCATTGTTGTAGTGGCCGATGGTTGCCGCCCCTTCGATCAAGCGCCCGTTCTCGAGTTCGGCCCAAAGCCTGACATCATCACTGGTTGGAAAGATGACCTGGTTGGGCGCCAACCCTAGCTCGTCGCGCAGTTGGGTTGCCAGGCGTCCAGTCTCGGTCGGCGACAGGATCACCTTGAGGTTGACATCCGCGTGGGTCTGTTTGAGGGCCCGGACGATGGGGAGCAGGCCCGTTCCCCCACCCATCACAACGACCGGCCGGCCGACTTCTAAGCGCGCCCGTTCATAAACGAGCTGCGCCAGGCTCTGGTCCTGTCGCTCGGGCACCAGGGTGCGCACCAGGTAACGGCTGGTGCGACTCCACCCAATCCAGGTGAGAGCTCCTCCCACAAGAACGAAGAGCAACCCTCGAAGTCCCTTCGGGATGAACTGCAAGGTGACCCAGAAGGCAATGTCAGGCAGATTGACCATCCGGTAGAGTTCGGTAAGCCAGTATGCCAGACCAAGGGCCAGAAGCAGCAAACCGACAAATAGCATCAAGAGCCAACGCTTGATACCCAAGCCTGGGAGGAGCCAGCGGGAGAGGCGCTGTTGCATAAGAACTCTTACTCCACCGTCACGCTTTTCGCGAGGTTGCGGGGTTGGTCGATATCCCGCCCCAAAACGTTGGAAGCCTCGTAGGCCAACAATTGCATCTGCACGGCGGCCAGGACCGGGTGCAACCAATCATGGGTTTCTGGGATTGTAATGATATTGCCCGGTCCGAGCAACTGTGTCAAGCGTTCTTCCCCTTCAGGAACAACGCCAATCGCCCAGGCTCGTCGCGCCAGGACCTCCTGGACGTTCGAGACCATCTTCTCGTAGACGAGGCTTTGCGTGGCCAGGCAGACGACCGGGACGCCCTCATCGAGTAGCGCCAGCGTGCCGTGCTTGAGTTCCCCGGCAGCATAGCCTTGCGAGTGGATGTAGCTGATCTCTTTGAGCTTGAGCGCACCTTCTCGCGCGATGGGCTCGTCCACGTTGCGTCCGATGAAGAAGCAGGCGCTGCACTCGGAGATGCCGCGCGCCAGGGTCTGAACACGCTCGATATTGGTGAGAATCGTGCGAATCTGGGCGGGCAACTGCCAGAGGTCGGTGCGGAGCGCCTCGAGTGCGGCCCGCATTGGGGGTGAGACGTCGCGGAATTGAGCCAGGTATTGCAGCAGCAAGTGAAAGCCAACGAGCTGGCCGACAAACGCCTTGGTGGAGGCGACCGCCACCTCTGGTCCGGCGCGGGTGTAGAGCACGCCGTCGGCCAGGCGGGCCACACTGGAACCCAAGACGTTGGTGATCGCCAGGACCTTGGCGCCCTGCTCGAGCCCCTCGCGCATACTGGCGATGGTGTCAGCCGTCTCACCTGATTGGCTCACAGCAACCATGAGCTCATTCTTGCCGATGATCGGATGGCGGTAGCGATACTCGGAGCCGACGTCCACGGTGACCGGGATGCGCAGCGTTTTCTCGAAGAGGTACTTTCCCACCAGGCAGGCGTGATAGGCGGTGCCGCAGGCAACAAAGGTCAGGCGCTCGATCTTGCGGGCCTCGTCCGGCGTGAGGTTGAGCTCGGGGATCTCCACGAGTCCTGTGCCGATTTCGCTCAGCCGGCCGCGCAGCGTATCCTCGACGGTCGCGGGCTGCTCGTGGATCTCCTTCAGCATGTAATGGGCGTAGCCGCCCTTTTGGGCGGTTTCCGGCGACCAATCGATCACGGTGACCTTGCGGTCGTAGAGACGCCGGACCTCCGACTCCCGGAAGCTCGAGACAATGACGTTATCGCGCGTGACCGTGGCGATCTCGCCATCTTCCATCACATAGATTTTGTTGGTGTAGTGCAGGAGAGCCGGGATGTCGCTGGCGATGTGGTTTTCGCTGCGGCCCAACCCGATGATCAGGGGCGGGTTATCCATCTTGGCCGCGACGAGGCGATCAGGCTCGTCTCTGTGGATTACCACGATCGCCATCGCACCGCGCATGCGCTGCATCGCGAGTTGAGCGGCGGTGGTGATGTTGTCGTCGTACATTTCTTCGATGAGGTGCGCAATCACTTCCGTGTCGGTATCCGAGTAGAATCGGTGGCCTTTGGCGCTCAGCTCATTCTTGAGCTCCCAGTAATTCTCGACGATACCGTTTTGGACGACGGCAATCCGGCCGCTGCAATCGGTGTGGGGGTGTGCGTTGCGGGTTGAGGGCTCGCCATGGGTGGCCCAGCGGGTGTGTCCCAGACCGATGGTGCCCTCGCAGTCCGGCGCGACAATTTGCGCCAGGTCAGATACTTTGCCTTTACATTTTTCCAGGTAGATTTGCCCGTCGGCGGCGATTGCCACACCGGCAGAGTCATAGCCTCGGTAGGTAAGCATCTGGAGCTTATCCATGAGGATAGGTAGCGCTTTGTCATCACCGACGTACCCGACAATTCCGCACATAACGATGTTCCTCCGCTCAGAATACCACGTCGAGTACCCCGGCCACTCAAACAAGACTCGATCGCGGTGTGGAGCAATACGTTGCCTATCGGCGCAACGAGAATCTTGGCGGGCGAGCGGCCCGCCGTGAGAAAGGAGAGGCAAACTACGTACCAGGACGAACCGCGACTGAGCGCACTCGGTGGCAGTTCGCCTGCCCGCCACATCGGCCATAAACAGACGCGGGCTGGACGATATCTATTCTGAGATTCATCCAGCCCCGCGACGTGGCAGTCTCATTATAAAAAGGCACAGCCCTGGCGTCAAGTACTTTAAGCGGCAGGTGCGGTTTTCAAGAGACGAACGAATCTTTCGGAGTTCCGGAGAGTCTGGTACTCGCCCCGGTACTCCAGTGGGAGCTGGATCGCCAATCGACCCATCAACTCCTCAGTCATGGCCTGCAGGATCTCGCGCGGTGGCTTCCGAGTGCCTGCGTCGAGGTGGAAGGGGGCACCGATGGAGACACGGATGGGTGTTCGCCGCAGATGCTTCAGATTGGGGAGGAAATGCTCCTGGCCGGTGATGCCGACCGGAATCACCGGCGCTCCGCTGCGGGCAGCGAGGAGCGCCACGCCGCCGTGGCCTGTCTTGAGGACGGTTCCGCCGCGGGTCCCCTCGGGGGCCATCAGCAGAACCCTGCCTTCGTGGAGAATACGGAGCGCGTGTTTGATGGCCTCGACATCGCCCTCGCCACGTCGAACCGGGAAGGCGCCATAGGCTTTGACGAACCAACCGAACAGTGGCAACTCGAAATTCTCGAGCTTGGACATCATCTCGAGATCGCGCGGGAAGTAGGCCCCAGCCATGATCGGATCAACGAAGTTGAAGTGGTTGATGACGACGATCAGCGGTCCCGTGGCCGGGACCTCCTCCAACCCGTGGATCTCCACCTTCATCAGCAGTCGGAAAATGACATTCCGGAGCATCCAATTGGCGAAATAGTAGAACCAGGGCAAGGTGCGCATGATGCGAAATCCGAATTCGGCGGCTTTAGCAGAAAGAAACTAATCTCGTTGGTCTTATTGATAGGCGGTCCGTGGTGGGGAGGTGGAACGCCGACCACGGACCGCAGACTGCGGTGCTGATGCCATTGTAGATGTTGTCGATGAGATGATAGCGCCGGATGCGTCAACCACTCACAGACTGCTATACACGCCGCGGTACACTGGCGGCAGGAGGGCCGCAATCCGGTGCATGATCGCGGCTGTGGCGGCCGCACGGTCCTCCCGGCGCGGCTGTGGCGTGTGGCTCAACCTGAGCGGTGCGCCGATGGTGATCCTCACAGCGGCGCGGCGGAGCCGGTGCCAGGCCTGTGGAGCCCGCTCGGTGCCGTAGATCGCGACTGGCAACACCGGGACGCCCGTCTTGAGTGCCAGATAGCCAACGCCGGAACGTGCTGGCGTAAGGCCGGAGGTATTACTGATCCGCGCTTCAGGAAAGATGATCACTCGCTCGCCAGCGGCGAGCGCGGCCAATACCTGTGCGATGACATGCCGGTCGGCCTGGTCCCGCTGAACAGCGATCGGGGCGTAGAGCCAGATGAACGGCGCGACTAGTGCGTGCCACAGATCGGACAGGGCCGCACACTCCGGCGGACGGTCGAGGATCGTGATCAGAAGCAACGGGTCGAGGTGAGAGAGATGGTTGGCGGCAATGACGAGTGGCCCTGGCGGGATCGGCGTCTGGCAGCGGAGATCCAGCTTGATCAGGGCGCGCAAACCGATCCGCAGGAGCGCCTGGGCGAACCGGCGGCGCTGGCGAAGTGCCCAAGTCCGTTCATGCCTGGTTCTCACGCCTCTTCTGTAGCCATCAGCTTTAAAATGCGATCCACAACCTCGTCCGGCGTGAGGCCGGTAGAGTCAATCCGGTACGCATCCCCGGCCGGTCGCATCGGCCCTGTCGCCCGATTGGCGTCGCGCCGGTCGCGCTCGCGCATGTCAGCGAGTATCTCCTCGTAGTCGCAGTCCTCGCCGCGCGCCTGGCGTTCCTCGCACCGGCGCCGTGCGCGTTCCTCGACCGAGGCTTCAAGGTAAATTTTGAGATCGGCATCAGGCACTACCACAGTGCCGATGTCGCGGCCGACCATCACGACCCGGCCGCGATGGCCAATGCGTCGCTGCTGCTCGACGAGCAACCGTCGAACCTCGGGGTGGGCTGCGACAGCTGAGACATGCTCATCCACGGTCGGCGACCGCAACGCCCAGGTGATGTCGCGTCCGTGGATAAAAACAGTGTACTGTCGGCTATCGTACGCGTTACCGGGCGGGTGGATCTCGATCGGGGTGGCGGCCAGAGCGGCGACGGCGGGGCCGTTGTCGGGATCGATCCCCGCCTCGAGGGCCAGAAGGGTGACGGCGCGGTACATCGCGCCGGTGTCCAGGTAGAGATAATCCAACTGCTCGGCTAAGATCTTCCCAATGGTGCTCTTGCCACTGGCGGCGGGGCCGTCAATCGCGATCGTGCTCGGTAAGGAGTCCAACAGAATATCCCGGAAATATCTAAGGAGAGATCAGAGATTGGAGCTTTCTGGGCCGCGGGTGGCTTGCTCCACAGGGAACCCGATGCATGATGCATGACAGGTCGACTCGCGTGTCACAGATGATGCGTCGAACTCGAGCCATCCATCGATCCCTACGTCGGTGACGGCACGCCCCGAGCCGATTCCTGCAGATACGTTCCCCCATCCCCACTCTCACTCTGAAACCGCTAATCAAATTCAAGCCGCTTGTGGCGCATGACGATACTTTGCACGACGCCGAGGCCCAAGAGGAGTGTCATCAAGCTGCTGCCGCCGTAGCTGATGAACGGCAACGGGATCCCGGTTGGCGGCACCAACCCGACGTTGACGCCAATATTCACGAAACTTTGGAACAGGATCAGGGTGGTGATGCCGATGACGACCAGGCGCCCGAAGGAATCACGAGCAATCTGGGCCGCGCGAATCAGGCGGAATAAGAGGAGCACGAGGAGCAGGAAGAGCACCAGCGCCCCAAGGAACCCCAGTTCTTCCGCGATGACCGAGAAGATGAAGTCGGTATGCCGGACCAGGAGGTAGCCGAGCTGGCTCTGTGAGCCGGCGGCGTACCCCTGGCCGAGGAGCCCACCCGAACCAATCGCAATCCGGCTCTGGATCAAGTTGTAGCCGGCCCCCGAACTATCCGTGAGCGGGTTCAGAAAAATCAGCAGGCGCTCGCGCTGGTAATCGGCGAGGAAGTCCCAGACGATCGGGGTGGAAGCCAGTCCACCGACGCCGAGGAGCGCGAGGATGCGGAAGGGGAGGCCGGCCATGAAGGCGATGCTGAACCAAATGACCCCGATGACGACCATGGTGCCCAGGTTGGGCTGGCGGAAGATCATGGCCATCGGGATTCCCACGATGATCAGCGAGACCAGGTAGCCACTCAGGCGGCCCTCGCGGTCACCCAAGTACTTTGCCAATACGATGATCAGGACGAACTTCGCCAGCTCCGACGGCTGCAGATCGAAATACAGCAGGTTGAACCAGCGCTGCGAACCGAACCTGGTCTCGCCAAGCGCCAACGTCACGACCAGGAGTCCAATGATACCAAGATAGAGCGGCCGGGCGATGTTCGCCAGGAAGCGGTAATCGATCAAGGCCGCGGCCCCCATCAAGAGCAGACCGGCGCCCGCCCAGACGAGCTGTTTCCGAAAGAATTCCGTCCTGGGTGGCTGGGCGCTCCAGATCATGATCAATCCATACACGATCAGCGCCATCGTCAAGAGGACGAGGGGGTAGTCAAAGTGCCGAATGTGGCGGCGATCCATACGATTGAGAAGTCCAGATCATCGCGGCTCGAGCCGCAATTCACCAATCGGCCGTCGAGCGGCCCCGGCCACCTGTTCGTAGGGGAATATTGGCGACGAGTTTGCTCTGCTCGCGGGTCTGGGTGAGTTCGAACTCCATGCCGCTCGGGTCGATGTCGACGTACTTCTGGACGACGGCGATGAGTTCGTCGCGCAGTTGGTTCATCATTTCAGGGCTCAGTCCGGCACGGTCGTGGACCAGAACGAGCTGTAGGCGCTCCTTCGCGATCTGGCCGCTGGCTGGTTCGCGACGAAAGAGCCGTTCGAAGAATCCCATAGCCGCAGCTCCTCTCGTCTAGGATCGCATGAATCCGAACAGGCGGTCGAGGAGGCTGCGCTCGCGGAGTGCCATGAAGGGCACCTCCTCACCCAAGAGACGGCGCGAGATGTTGCGGAAGGCCCTACCTGCCATAGAGCGCTCCTCCAGCGCCACCGGAGCGCCCCGGTTGGTACTCACGATGATCTCCTCGTCCTCGGGGATGATACCGATGAGGTCGATCTGCAAGATGTCCAGCACGTCGCTGATGTCCAACATGTCACCCCGGCGAATCATGTCAGGCTTGACGCGGTTGATAATGAGTTGGGCTGGACCCTTCTCGTGCGCTTCGATCAGGCCGATAATCCGGTCGGCGTCGCGGACGGCACTCACCTCAGGTGTTGTGACAATCAGAACGCGATCAGCACCGGCGATCGCGTTCTGGAATCCCTGCTCGATCCCGGCCGGGGAGTCGACCAGGACGAAGTCGCAGTTCGGACGCAAGGCGTCGCAGATTTGCATCATCTGCTGCGGGCTGACTGCGGTCTTGTCACGGGTCTGGGCGGCCGGAAGGAGGCTCAACTCGGGGAGCCGCTTGTCCTTGATCAGCGCCTGGCGCAGGCGTGCCCGGCCCTCGACGACATCCACGACATCATAGACGATACGGTTCTCCAGGCCCAGGACAACATCGAGATTACGGAGCCCGATATCGGCGTCGATGACCACCACCTGGTGCCCCAGTGAGGCGAGAGCTGCACCTAGATTCGCTGTGGTGGTCGTCTTCCCGACGCCGCCCTTCCCGGAGGTGATGGTGACGACCTGTCCTGACATCGAAACTCCTTGTTGGCCGGGTCGTTGCATGTCCGCATCGTGCGGAGGAATACCCTCCCAATACCGTGAGCATCCTAACTGAAGTCGAAGCGAATCGCAAGTCCGGAATGCTGGGCTGTGCGCCCGACTCGAATCGTGGCGGCTGATCAATTAAACGCAGCGGGCCTTGCAGTTTGTCAAGGCGAGTGGTGTGAGTCGCGAGTGATGCGATGGGCCGGCTGGCTTCGACATCAGTGCATCCAGGGCTCGACGACGATTGTGTTGTTCTGAACCCGGGCGACCTCGGGTTGCAGGTGCTTGCGCCTGAATGGCAATCGCGACCGGCGGCGCTTCTCATCGGGAGCACGGGCGATGTAGCCCCCGATGCGAAGCTGGGTCGGCGCTAACTCCAGCGCGCAGACGACGCGTTGGTCGTCGCCGCTCGCGCCGGCGTGGACGACACCTCGTAGCGCCCCGAAGACAATCACGTCGCCACCGGCAATGACCTGGGCACCGGGATTGACGTCGCCGAGGACGACGACGGCGGCCTGATGGTGGACTGCCTGGCCGCTCCGGAGCGTGCGCCTGATGATCAAGGCCAACTCGCTGTTGGCCGGGACGTAGTCCTCGGCCACGAGCGTGGTCGGGGTCGGCAGGAACGGCAACTCCAGCCCTATCTTGAGGGCTGCGGCGCGTGTGGCCGGGTCGTCTCCCCGAAGGGCGGTTAGCGTGACCCCATGGTCGCTCAGCAGCGTCCTCAGGACGTCGAGCTGATCGGCCGTCAGGTGGCGCGGGCCCAGATCGATCAGTACGCTCGCGCCGCGGAAGAACTGGCCACCGCGCTCGAGATGGGCTGCAATGGCCGAGCAGACTTCGTCGAAGTCGCCTTCCGGGCCGATGGTAATCGCAAGACCGTCGCGTTCGCCTTTGAGGGCCACCTCGCTCATGGCGCCTCCTGGAAGAGGACGATGTAATGTGCCTGGCCTTGGACCTGGAGTGTGACGAACGGTGATCCGGCGAGGTCAGGTGCGCGGATGTTCCAGCGCGGCGAGGTGACTGGATTGAGCAGGTCGTACCGGAAGGCGCCATCTGGGCCGGTAGTGAGCGTTGCCACCGGGGCTCCGCCGCCATCCACTGTGATAACGACGCCTGGCAGTGGGTTTCCGACGGTGTCCACTACCCGTCCGCTCACCACGCTCATGTTCGTGTTCGAGGGTTCGCTGCGGAGGAGGCTGCCGCCGAACCCTTTCCTTGTCGTGTTGGCCGGTCGCGTTGGCGCGGGGAGCGCGGTCGGGTCGGCGCCTTCAGGGGGCGGTGTCGGCGTGGTGGTGTCAGTGGGGCTGGCGGCAGCGGGAGGACCCCGCTGCTCTCTGGGCCACTGGTCGAAGTAATAGCGCAGAATCTCGGCGGCGATGGGTGCGGCCACCTCCGAGCCTTCCAGGACGTCTTTTCCGTTGCCGTGGACGAAGACGATCAAGGCCACCTCGGGGTTTTCGTACGGTGCGAACGCCGTGAACCAGGCGTGTGTGACCTGGTGGCCGTCTTTGTCGCGGCGGCAATCCCAGGAGCCGTCCGGTTTCTGGTAGCCATCGCAGTATTCGGCGGTGCCGGTCTTGCCGGCGATGCGAACACCGGTCGGCAGCCCGGCGTAGTGGGCAGTCCCATCCTTCCACTCGACTGCGCCCAGCATGCCCTCCCGGATGGTAGCCAGGTGCTCCGGCTTGACCGGCACGTGGCGCAGGACGCCAGGCTCGAACGCGCTCACCACGTGGCCATCGGCATCCTGCACCTGGTAGATGAGCTGAGGGCGGTAGAGAGTGCCACCATTGGCGACGGCAGCGGTGACATTCAACATCTGCAGCGGCGTCACGATGAGGTACCCCTGACCGATGGCCATGTTGTAGGTATCGCCCGTCACCCAGCTCTCATTGATATGCGGGGCCAGCCGTTTCCACTTGGGGGTCGGCACCAGACCGGCCGATTCGCCCGGCAGATCGATGCTGGTCAACTCACCCAGGCCAAAGGCGCTGGCCCACTTGTCGAGCCGTTCGATCCCTAAGCCTTCGAAATGCTGGTCGCCGTTAGTGTAGCCACCCCCGACCTCGTAGAAGAAGACGTCGCAGGAGTGGGCGATCGCCTCGACGATCTTTTGATCTCCGTGGCCAGTGCGCTTCCAACAGACGAAGATCTGATCCTTGGAGCGGTCATCGGGTGCGAGCTTGTTCGGCAGCCGGATTGATCCGGGGTCAAAGATGGTCGTGTCGCGGGTGATGACGCCATCCTCGAGCGCGCCGGCCGCTGTGACGAGCTTGAAGATCGAGCCCGGCGGGAAGCCAAAGCCGCCGATCGCAAGATTGAGCAGCGGCTTATGGGGGTCGTCGAGCAATTGCTGGAAGTCCGCTGGCGAGATGCCGCCGATGAAGAGGTTGTCGTCGTAGCTCGGCAGTGACACCATGGCCAGAATCTCCCCGGTTTGGGGGTTCATCAGGATTGCAACACCCTGCGGGCTGCCGACTTTTTCCAGCCCGGCGCGGAGGATGCGTGTCACCTCGCGCTGTAAATCGAGATCCACTGTCAGGAAGACATTGCTGCCCGGAACTGGAGGCACTTCCTGGAGAACGCGCACCTCGCGCCCGACGACGTCCTTCTCGACGACCTCGTGGCCCTTGCGCCCCCGGACGAGCGCTTCAGCCCCGGCCTCTAACCCGGCCGTGCCGACGACATCATTCGGCTCATACTCGAAGCGTTTACTGGCGCGTTCCAGGAAGTCCTGGGTAATGGGGGCAACGTAGCCCAGCATGTGCGCGAACAGCGGGCCGTACAGGTAGTGGCGTTGGGACTCGACGTTCACCAACACACCGGGAAGCTCCGGACCGCGCTCTCGAATCGCGAAGGCGATCTCGCGGGGAGTACTCTCACTCAAGATGATGCGGCGATAGGGGGCCACGCTGCTGACATAGTTGAAACACTCCCGCAAACCGTAGAAGGTTTTGTTTGTCTGCGTGTCCACGCAAGCGCTGGCGTCGATCGGCGCGGGCTCATCGGTGCGACCCTGCTTGTCAGCATGGGCGAGCGCCTGGGCATCGGTGAGCGGCAGATCAAGCAGGGATGCGAGTTCGATCAGCAGGGTGTTGGTCACGGTCCCCGGGACGCCGGCGGGTACGAGGCTCACCTGGAAGCTCGGCTCGTTCCGGATCAGGATACGACCGCGGCGATCGTACATCACACCACGCGGGGCGTTCACTGTCTCGACGCGGATACGGTTGCCGTCGGCCTGGCGGCTGAAGCGGCCGCCTTCGAGGATCTGCAGGCGCCAGAGCTGGGCGGCGAGGAGCATGAAGATCACCAGCACGGCGAGGCGAACGAGAAGCAGGCGCGCGCGGATCGAAGACGGTGTCATCGGGCACCATCTCCTGCTACAGCCCGGGTTCCAACGCAGACGGTCGTCACTCTTTCATCCCATGTGGGCTGAACCTCGGCTCAGACGGCGGGCACCGGCGTAGACGAGCGGCATCAACGCTGTGTTGAGCAACGTGGCCGGCACGATCACCCGCAGCAGATCCCGGCTCCAATTGACCGGCCAGCCGAGCGTGCGCAGCAGCACGAGCGCCGCCACGTGGAAGAGCAGGGTCGCGCCGAGAGTGGCCCCCAGAGGGAGGAGGATATTCTGGCGGAAGACCGCGCTCTCGCCCAAGCCACTCATGAAGCACGTGACCATCAAGGCCAACGTAAAAACACCAAAGGGCGCTGCGGAAAAGAGGTCCAACAGCACTCCTCCGAAAAAGCCCCAGACTACGCCCTCGGTTGATCCACGGAGCAGGCTCCACGCCACGGCCAGCAGCAAGACAAGGTCTGGGTGGACCCCAGCCACCGCGGTGTGCGGCAACAGGGTGATCTGGATCAGCGCAGCCGCCGTGAGGACCGCGGCGGGTAGATAGAGATTCATCTCTTAGCGAGGTTCCCGCGACGAACCGGGGCGGAACGCTTTGATGATAAAGACGTATTCAAGCTGAGTGAAGTCAATGGGGGAGCGGACGGTCGCTTCCTGATAGGGATCGACATCATGCTTACGAACCTCCTCAACCGTCCCAACGACCAACCCTTTGGGGAATTCGCCGCCCAGGCCTGAAGTCAGGATGATGTCTCCCGGTTCGATGCTCTGATCATGCGGGATGTATCGGATGACAAGGTCATTGCCCACGCCTTCGACGACCCCAGTGGCCCGGCTCTGTTGAACGAGGGCTGCGACCGCGCTGGACTCGTCGAGCACCAGCAACACCTTCGACCAATTCTCGCCGACCTCGATGACCCGCCCGACCAGGCCACGCGCCGTCACCACGGGCATTCCGAGCACCACGCCATCGCGCCGCCCCTGGTCGAGGCGGATGGCCTCGATCAGATTGCTGGGATCGTGGCCGGTGATATGCGCGGGTTCTTCCCGAGCGACGACCTGGGCGGCGAGCAAGGTGTAGTTAGGGTTCGTGCGCTTGAAATTGAGCAGATCGCGGAGTCGCTCGTTCTCTTTCTCGGATTCGATGCGCTGGACGTTCACCAGCGTCAGCTGCTCGACCTGGGCCTTCAAGCGTTCATTCTCGGCGCGCAGCGTCCGTAGATCGCGCAGTGTCTTGAAGATCTCGTCCACGTCGCCACCGACCCGGGTGAGGAGGCGCTCAACCGGTCCGAGCGACTGTTGCACTATGTCTTGAGGCGTGTCTAAATTCCCGGCGCGGTCGAGGATCAGCAAAATCAGAGCCAGCGCCAGCAATAGAAAGAGGGTCTGAGAGTTATTGCGTAGGCGTATCATCGCGATTTCAGATTCTCGACTTTAGATGTTGGACGACCGGACACAACCGTGGCCTGCCACGCGCGACGCTGAATGGAATCATCCAAGATCCAAAATGCGCAAATCCAAAATCTGATTCTAGAGCAGCGGTCAAGGCGTCAGATTTCCGAAGTCTTCCGAGACTTCGGAAGTCTCCGATCACGCGCCCCAGCGACGCCTCGACCGGTGTTCTAGCGCGGCGCCACCGCCCGTTGGGTCGGTGCCAGGACTTTCCGAAGCGTGTCCAGTTCTTCCAGCACGCGGCCGGCGCCCTTTGCGACGCAGGCCAGCGGGTCGTCCGCGACGTAGACCCGCATTTTGGTCTCCTCGCTCAGGCGATCGGCCAGACCCTGCAAGAGAGCCCCCCCACCCGCCAGGGCAATGCCGTGCTCCATCAAGTCGGCCACCAGTTCGGGGGGCGTTTCATCGAGAGTGGCCCGCACAGCCTCCACGACCGTGCTGACAGGGCTGGAGAGTGCCTCGCGAATCTCAATACTGGAGACGGTGACCGCCTCGGGGAGACCGGTGATCAGGTTGCGGCCGCGTAGCGTCATGGTTCGTTCTTCTTCGAGCGGGTAGGCCGAGCCGATCTGAATTTTGGTCTTTTCTGCCATCCGCTCCCCGATGAGCAGGTTATACTTCTGGCGGGCGTAGTTCATGATCTCTTGATCGAGCTCATCGCCCGCAACGCGGATCGAGGTGCTGACCACGACGCCGCCTAACGAGCACACGGCGACTTCGGTCGTGCCGCCGCCGATATCGATGATCATACTGCCACACGCCTCGGTGACGGGGAGGCTGGCCCCGATCGCGGCTGCCATAGGCTGCTCGATCAGGTGAGCCTCGCGGGCACCCGCGCTCAGGGCGGCGTCGCGGACCGCGCGCTTCTCGACCTCGGT
>DOUV01000206.1 GCA_003520455.1 Chloroflexota bacterium
CCGCCCGCTCAAAGGCCTCGAGTTGCGGGCCGATGCTGAGAAAGCGCGTTGATAGGACCTGGTTGACGGCCGCGATCTCGGCCTCGGTCAGGTCAGGGGAGGACATGGGGATAGGCATGATCGGGCTCTCGGTCTCCGTTCGTGTATCTCAGGACGCGGCCAGGCACGCCGGCCACGACGACGTAATCAGGGAGGTCAGTGTGGACCAGGGTGGCCGCGCCCACCACGCTCCAGGCGCCGATGCAACGTTGAGGCATCACCGTGGCGCCGATCCCGATGAGGGTTCCCTCGCCAATCTTGACGTCGCCGCCAAGGTGAACCCCTGGCGCGATGTGGGCGTGGTTACCTATGTGGTTGTGGTGGTCGACGGTGCAGCCGGTGTTCAGGATGACATTGGCGCCGATCACGCTTCCAGGATTGACCACGACGCCGGCACAGATCACGGTGCCCGGGGCAATACTCACATCGGGGGCGATGACAGCTGCGGGATGTCTGGCAACGGTGAGACGCTCACCTTGCTGTTGGAGCCGATCGAACAGCTGCTGACGAGTGTGATTCTCGCCAATGGCGACGATCACGGCGTCGTGGGCAACGGAGGGAAGCTCATGAAGGGCGCCTAGCACTGGTAAACCGAGCTCGGTGTGCCCATGTAAACGGGGATTGTCATCCAGATAACCGATGGGGCAAACCGGCTGGCCGGCGTCCCGAGCACGCATGAGTATATCGGCCACGACTTGGGCGTGGCCTCCGGCTCCGAGGATGACTGTTCGCATCGTTTCTCAGTGACTCCCCATGAACTCTTGGGCCGTTGCCTGCCCTGGTTCGCTGATCCCCTCGCGCTTGAGAATCTTCCAGACCGTCAGAACGATGATCTTCAGATCAAGCCCCAATGACTGGTGATCCATGTACCACATATCCAGGGCAAACTTTTGCTCCCACCCGAGCGCGTTCCGGCCGTTGACCTGCGCCTGGCCGGTAATACCGGGCTTGACCTCGTGGCGGCGTCCCTGCTCGGGTGTGTAACGCTCCAGATATTCCATCAGCAGTGGACGTGGACCAACGAGGCTCATTTCGCCGCGTAGCACGTTGATCAACTCTGGGAGTTCGTCCAGGCTTGTGCTACGCAGGAACCGGCCGAAGGAGGGCAGTCGTTCGACATCAGGGAGGAGGTTGCCCTGTGTGTCTCGGGCATCGGTCATGGTGCGGAACTTGAGCAGGGTGAAGGGCCGGGCGTGCAGGCCGGGACGTTGCTGGCGGAAGAGGACGGGGGACCCGAGCTTGAGACGGACCAGGAGCGTCAGGAGGAGCAGACAGGGAGACAGTAGGACCAACGCCGGGATGGTGACGGTGAGGTCGAGGAGCCGTTTGCCGATTGTGCGGTACATCGTCCTTGTCCTGGGAGTGCTCGTTGACCGTATCGTTGAGAGGCTGCGACCTCTTTGCGGATACGTCGGGATCGTTGCCAGGTGGATAGTGCCTTTTTGTTGATTGGCCGGATGCGGAAGGGATCGGACCCTTGCGGTCAAGTCCCTTTGCCCATCACTGAAGCCATCAGTATAATTGTCTGGGAATAGAGGCTGCCCGCAATATCGATTGGTTCAAATAAGCCTCGCGCCGCCCGGCACCCGCGAATGAATTCGCGGCTGATAGCCCCAACCCGCTCAAGCGGGTTGACCACCACCGGCCGTCCAGCCAGCTTCAGCTGGCTTTGGCTTTCAGGCCGGCACTTCAGTGCTGGCCTGTCTCAGGAGGAGGAACTTGATGAGTGCCCCCGCGATCGCAGGGTATCGCTATATTACGTCCGTGCCGGAGATATCCGGTGGCCGTCCGATCATCAGGGGGACGAGGACACCGGTCAAAACGATTGTCGGCTACTATAAGATGGGCCTCAGCGTGGAGGAAATCCTCGAAGGCTTGCCCCATCTGACCCCCGCCCAGGTCTACGAGGCGCTCAGTTACTACCACGACCATCAGGCCGAGATCGAACGGGATATTGAGGAGAGCCGCGTCGAGCGTCTGATCGAGCGCTATGGTTTGGAAGTGACGGCGGATGGCCGGATTGTAGCGCAGGAAGACCGTGAATCCTGAGGCGCCCCTCTTCATCCGGCTCTACCTGGATGAAGATGTTCACAAGCGCGTGGCCGTCGCGCTGCGCTTGCGCCATTTCGATGTCGTCAGTGCGCATGAGTTGGGTCGCTGGGGATTGAGCGACGAAGAACAGTTGGCGTACGCCGCGAGGGAGGGGCGGACTATCTTCATCTACAACACGCCTGATTCCCTGCGGCTTCACCAAGAATGGTTGCAGGCTGGCAGGGCCCACTGGGGGATCGTCGTCTCCGATCAGCTCCCGATCGGCGAGACGGTGCACCGCTTGCTCAATCTGCTCAACCGGATCATGGCCGATGAGATGCAGAACGAGGTCCGCTGGCTGCAGGCCTTCGATGGTTTCAATCGCCGGCCAATCCATAACGCTTTTGGCAACGATGTTCTTGCACAGCAGACCGCAGCGCTTGCTCGATCTGAGCAACCACTACCTTACGACTATAGGTTGTCTGAGCTGCTCGCAACCCGCGCTCGGCCATCTGCCGGCGTTTGCTTGCCGGCATCTGATAGAGTTGTCGCACAGTCGAAGCCAATGCCTCTGGGTTCTCGGGCGGACATGTGACACCTGCGCCAGCCAATGTAACCACGTCAACTGCATCACCCGCGACGGCAGCCAGGATAGGTTTGCCACTTGCCATGTATGCAAACGTCTTGTGTGGAATGGTGATGCGAAACAGAGCGTCATCTTTCAAATGTATCAGGAGCACATCGGCCAACGTATAGAGCCCCGGCATGGCTGATGTTGGATACCGCCCGAGGAACAGCACGTTGCTCAATCCCCGTGCTTCAACAGCTTTGCGCAGCCTGGGGAGGGCCACACCGTCGCCTACCACGACAAACTGCACAGGTTGCAGGTCTTGGAGCAGCGCTGCTGCATCGACCAGGACTTCCAGACCTTGCGCTTCGCCGATGTTGCCAGCAAACATGATGTTGAACTTGCCGGCCATCCCCAACGCCTGCGCCCTGGCTGGATCAGGTGGCACCACACGGTAGGTCGATGTGTCTACCCAGTTGGAGATAACGTGGATCTTGTCTTCAGGGACGCCCTTTTGGATGAGGTTATCTCGAAAGCCGGGCGATATTGTACAAACGGCGCCCGCATGCGCATACACCCACTCGGCAAAACGCCCTACCCACCCCAGTGCGCGCTCGTTGTTTAGCATGCCGGTCGCCTGTAATGTCTCTGGCCACATATCCTGGATCTGGTAGACAAAGGGAACCCGCCACAGGTGGCTTAGTACGTAGGCCGGCAGGCCAACCGTCAAAGGTGGATGGTACACGAAGATTGCGTCTGGCCGCGGGGTCAGCCAGGATCCCAATACGGCACTGCTGAGAGCAAAGGAGAGATAGTTGAGTACTCGTCTGGCACCCGAACGGCTATGGTCAGGATACAGAGGAACGCGTATGACTGAAACACCTGCCAGGTTCTCTCGTTGCCAGAATCGCAGGCGATAGCCAGGGTACAGTTGGCCTGACGGGTAGTTGGGAAAACCCGTCAGAATCGTTACCTGGTGGTCCATCTCCTGCAGGGTTTGGGCCAGTTCCTGCAAGAGCAGCGCCGGCTCAGGTGGGTACCACTGGGTGAGGATTAGAATTTTCATCACCGGTCTTGACACCTAGGAAAGGTGCTTCTGCCACACCACACGGTTCACGTAATCAGTGTAGCTCATGACGATCCGGACAACCTTCTCCGACACATTCGGCACATCGTAATCCTGCACGATGCGCAGAGTTCGTGCGCTGCCCCTGGGTTGGGTTTCCAGAATCGCCAGGCCCTCGCGTACCCGGTTCCAGTCCAGGCCGACCATCATCACGGCGCCTTCTTCCATGCCTTCCGGCCGCTCGTGGGCTTGGCGGATGTTGAGTGCCGGGAAGTTCAGGATCGAGGACTCCTCCGTGATGGTGCCACTGTCCGACAGCACCGCCCGCGCATGCTTCTGGAGCTTGACGTAGTCGCAGAAGCCGAACGGCTTCATCAGCTCCACCAGCGGCGGCAGGACAACCTGCTCTGCCTCGATCCGTTTCCGAGTCCGGGGATGGGTCGAGACGATCACCCGCCGGCCCGATGTCTCTGCCAGGCGATTCAAGAGGTTGATCAGGTGCCCAAACTCAGCGGGGGCGTCAACGTTTTCTTCCCGGTGAGCGCTGACCACGTAGTACTCTTCCGGCGTCAGCCCCAGCCGGTCCAGCACGTCTGAAGCGGTTATCCTCAGCAGGTAGTAGTGCAACACCTCGTACATCGGGCTGCCGGTCTTGATGACCCGGTCGGGGGGCAGACCCTCGCGCAGCAGGTACTCGCGGGAGATGGATGAATAGGGCAGGTTGATATCGCTGATATGGTCAACGATGCGCCGATTGATCTCCTCGGGCACACGCTGGTCAAAGCAGCGGTTGCCCGCCTCCATGTGGAAGACAGGGATCTTCTGGCGCTTGGCAGCGATAGCGGCCAGACAACTATTGGTATCGCCCAGAATCAGAACAGCATCTGGCCTGACCTCGCGCAGCACGGCGTCCGAGCGCGCGATCACCAGCCCGATGGTTTCGGCGGCCGTGCTGCCCGCGGCGTCGAGGAAGAAGTCTGGCTTACGAATCTCCAGGTCCTCGAAGAAGATCTGATTCAGTTCGTAATCGTAGTTCTGGCCGGTGTGGATGATCACATGCTCGGTGTGGCGGTCCAGTGCGGCCATCACCCGAGAGAGCCGGATAATTTCGGGGCGAGTTCCGACGATGGTGGCAGTTTTCATAAGAGATCCAGAGATCAGAGATCAGCGGGCAGAGATCAGAAATGAAGTAGGGTTGTTGATCATGCCGCCAAGCATTTTGCCGACTTCTTCGCAGAGGGAGGTCAGTTCGGCATGTTGGGCGTTTGTGATGTAGCCGCAGTCCCGGGCAAAGTCAAGCGATGAGTCAGTTTCGCTGTTTTCCCCGTCGCAGTCGGTCAGTTTGCTGATGAAGTGGGCTTCGTAGCGTCGCTTGGCCCAGGCTTCACGCAGATTGAGGCACACAGAGCGTGAGGACCGGCGAATCTGACTTACCAGAGCATAGCGTTCCTCTCTCGGGAATCCCTGGCTGACCTTGAAAATCAACATTGCCAGTCGATACGCCTTCTGATATATAATCAACTCCTTCGCCGACCTGATCAGCATCTCTACGCCTTCTCCCCTCTGACTTCTGCCTTCTGACCTCTACCTACCTCACCGCCATGCCGTAGGTGTCTGGCCGATCCGGATCGAACACCTCGCTGGCCCAGAACAAGGTCACCAACTCACGGCCCCCCACATTTTCGATGGAGTGGGTGTAGCCGGGTGGGATATCCACCACACGGAATTCCTCGCCCCGGACGTGATATTCGATCACTTCGTCGTTGCGCAGATGGCGGAAGCGGATGACGGCTTCGCCCTCCAATACCAGGAATTTCTCGGTCTTGGTATGGTGATAATGATTGCCGCGCGTGACGCCTGGCGCCGTGCGCGACACGAAAATCTGCCCGGAGGAAGGGGTTTTGATAAATTCCGCCAGCGATCCTCGCGGGTCGCACTTCTGATCGAGGCCGTAGGCGAAGTTGTCGGGGGGTAGGTATGCCAGGTAGGTGCCGTAGAGCTTGCGCACGAACGGCTCGCCGAGGTCTGGCACCATCAGGGTCTGGCGCATCTGCCGGAATGATCGAATCAACTCGACCAGGCGGCCCAGGGTGATCTGGTAGGCAGGCTCGACCTCGCGGCAGTACACACCGCCCGGCTCGGGGGACTGGAGCTCTTGCAGAAAGTGCTGGACCACGTCATCAACATAGATCAGATCAAGCTTCCGGTTGGGGTCGGAGATAGTAATGGGCAGATCGCGGGCAATGTTATGGCAGAAGGTCGCTACGGCAGAGTTGTAGTTCGGGCGGCACCATTTGCCGAAGACGTTCTTCAGACGATAGATCGCCACGTGGGCGCCGCTCCGCTGCGCGTACTGGCTGACAACCTCCTCAGCCTGGCGCTTGCTGATCCCGTAGGGATTGTCGAGAATCGCCTGGCTTGAGGACGCCAGCACCAATGGCACGGGGCGGCCGAGGGTGAGCAGACGGTCGCAAATCCCCACCGTCAAGCCCACGTTGCCGCCGCGAAACTCCTCCTCTGATTGCGGGCGATTGACCCCGGCCAGGTGGAAAACAAAATCGGCGGCCTCCAACACCTGTTCCAACTCTTGCCAGGTGTTGCCCCTTTCAAATCGCAGCACGCGGTGGCTCGCATCGCGTTCCAGCCAGGCGACCAGGTTCTTGCCAATGAAGCCGTTGGACCCTGTCACGAGGATGTTCATAGTGCGCCCACCTTCACCGGATACCAGCTATCCAGTTCCTGCCGGATGAAGTCAAGCTGCAGCAACATCTCGACCATCTCGCCTTCGCTCAGGCGACGAGTATTGTGGGAATTATAATCCGCCACTTCCGACAATTGTTTGTGCCCCGCGATGAAGTAGGCGTCGTAGTTGAGATCGCGGTTATCGGCCGGGATCCGGTAGAAGTTACCCAGATCCACGGCACGAAACATCTCCTCGCGGGTCAGGAGTGTCTCGTACGCTTTCTCACCGTGCCGGGTGCCGATGATCCGGACCGGGTTATCGGCCTCGAAGATCCGCTTGAGAGCCCGTGCCAGTGTCTCGATGGTCGCCGCCGGGGCCTTCTGCACGAACAGGTCGCCGGGGCACGCGTTCTGAAACGCGTACAATACCAGGTCCACGGCATCGTCGATACTCATCATGAACCGCGTCATGCGCGGATCGGTCACGGTCAGCGGCCTGCCTGTCTTGATCTGCTCGACAAAGAGAGGGATCACCGAGCCGCGAGAGGCCATGACGTTCCCATAGCGGGTGATGCTGATGACGCAGTCCCGATCGGCCGCTACCCGGGACTTGGCCACAGCCAGCTTTTCCAGCATGGCCTTCGAGATACCCATGGCGTTGATGGGGTAAGCCGCCTTGTCCGTGCTCAGGACCACGATGCGCTGTACACCCGCGGCGAGCGCGGCATTCATGACGTTTTCGGTGCCGATGGCATTGGTGAGCAGCGCCTCCATGGGGTAGAACTCGCAGGAGGGTACTTGCTTGAGGGCAGCGGCGTGGAATACGAAGTCCACACCGCTCATGGCGTCGAGCAGGCTCTCCGGCCGGCGCACATCGCCGATGTAGAATTTGAGCTTGCGGTGGTTGTATTCCAACCGCATGTCGTGCTGTTTCTTTTCGTCACGGCTGAAGACGCGAATCTCGCTGATGTCAGTATCGAGAAAGCGGCGGAGGACGGCATTGCCGAAGGTGCCGGTACCGCCGGTGATGAGAAGGGTTTTAGCTGTGAACATCTAACTCAGCCCTTTTGTGCTCCTCGCGCCCTTGCCCATATCGGATAGTCGCGCTGGTGCTCGATTGGCAATATCAACAATGAATTCGAACGTCTCCTTCGCACATCTCTCCCAGGTATAGGCCTGGCTTTGCTCGAATGCCATCTGGGCACACTGCCATCTTAGCTCATGATCCGTGAGTAACGTTTGAAGCGCAGCCGCTATTTCGTTTACATTTTCGGGATCAAAATACGGGCCGGCCTGGCCAAGCACTCCCGGCATTGGACCGCGGTTGGAACAGGCGATGGGCAGGCCAGCAGCCATGGCCTCCAGCAAGATGATAGGCAGGTTTTCGCACGAAGAGGCGTACACGAAGGCATCGGCCTGGTGATACCAGGTCGGGAGTTGTCCGTAGTCCACTGGGCCGACATAGTGAATGAACTCCTGGCCTGGATCAACGCGCTGAAGAACCTCTCGCAAACGGCGCAGCGCCGGGCCATAGGCAGGGCCGACAAGATCAAGGACCACAGGAAAGCCGGCCTCACGAAGCTGGGCAATCGCCTCTGCCACGTGCCACTGGTGCTTGTAAACGGTTACGATGGACACATAGACAATTCGAAAGGGTCTTTCGACAGAGTAGAATTCGACGAGATGAGCCGGCCGTGGTGCAAGTCGGAACTCATCAGCAATGCCGTGCGGGATGCATATCTGGCGATTACCCAAGTCACCTATGCACTGTTCGACCGAACTTCGAGCAAACTCCGTCAAAAAGATCACGCCCTCAGCCTGACGCAATGCCCACGTTTGTGTATTCCCAAGTATGGAGAGTTGCAGACGCATTCGTGACCAGCCGTATCGCCTTCGCTCCACTGGGGCAAAGGGGAGCATGTTTTGAAATAGGACAACGATCGGCTGTTTGATCTGTACAGGTGTGGTGCCTGGCGAGAAGATAACGTCAGTGTGCGCAGCCAGACGAGGAAGGACGTTTTGCTGCCACCACATTCGAGAGAGCAACGAACGGTCGAGCAGCGGATCGTGTACAGGGTGGAGCCAGGGTCTATCAGGAAGCTGTCCCAGCGTCGCCTGGCCACTCCAAACGATAACCTGCCGAATCCCTTGATCAGCCGGCTTAGCCGCACGAAGCAATTCAGTCAGGTGGGTGACTCCGCCGCCGCCCCTAAGATTGGAGGCATCAATGCCTACAATCATCCACCCAGCTCCGGTCAGTCTCATAGCCAGCGGCAATTAAAGCTTTACCGGCAAAATAATCAAATACTTCACGCGCTTCCCTCGACATTTTCTGCTTCCAGCCACCAGCAACTCCGTTGCGGAGAAAACTTTCAACGTTCTCTTCTCCTCGCTTGCGCCCTGTCTGATTCTCAAACGAGAACTGTTGTGTAATCATTTGAAGCTTTTCTAGATCAGGGTCTTTCCCGGTAACTTCATAAATAGCTGCATACAAGGCATTCACTGTATTCTCCAGCAAATCTTCATATCGAACCACAGTGACGTCTTTTTCAAGGCAGCTATAGATAAACTCATCCCATCGGAAGTGAAACGCTCCGCGATTAAACCCAGTAAACATATACTCTATATAAGGTGGAAGGTTCTTTTCAATGTCTTCATAGTCATCAAAAGGCATCGCTCTTCGAGTTCTTTCAACAACCCATGGTATATTCCTGTCGGAATGTATCAAGAAGTGGTAATAGGCAGATACTATCACATCTCGACCGTCCCGAATGACACAAAAGACGTTCTTGCCCCAACATCGGCTGGGTAGAAAATGGCCTTGCAGTATGCAGGGTTTAAGAATGAAATGAGGCCGCTGATTGCGAGGATATGGAATCCCGAGATAAGTGGACAACATCTGGCAAAACCAGGTTCCTCCCGATTTGGGATATTCGGCGACTAGATAGTATTGGATAAACCGAGAGAGGCCGAACCACATTATGAAACGCTGTAAAGCATCAGCTTTGACTTCCCATTGAGAACGCCCATCACGCATATTCAGCTCCTATGTGAGAATTCGAGCGGGATTCCTCATATCACGTCGTAATGTTTCCTAAGCTCTCGAAAAGCTCGCTGAATTCTGCTGCGCCTGGATAGAAGATCACTTAGCAGCCTGGGTTCCTGGCAAACTAGTCTGGCAAACGTGATTATGTTATGCGGAGACAAGTAGAATCTTATTCCTGGGAAGTACTTGAGATTCTCCTTTATTCTCTTATAGCTTAATCTCGCGCTAAATACGCTAAATGAACTGCATATGGCCTCAACTTCTCGGGAGAACTCAGCCCATTCTTTATCGCTTAATGTATCGAAATCTTCCCAGGATCGTGTTCTGTACAAATATGAAAGTCTGGCAATTAATCCGACGATAACAGGCCCGTTCTTGGCATCTCGTGACATACTACCAGAGTGTCTTCTCAGAAAAGCAACCGGTCTCTGGAGGCAACGAAGTTCACCGTACTCAGACATCCGTAACCAGAGATCAATATCATCGGCAAAATCGAATCGTTCCCTGTACACCCCCGCCTGCTCCAGATAAGATCTTTTTATCAGCGCAGACGAGTGTGCGAAAAAAGGACCTTTGAAATTGAGAATATTATCAACTATTTTGTTGTGGAACTCCGGAACATTGCTTCTGATAAGTTCCTCTCCTCTTTCGTTAATCTCAATCACTTGCCCGCCCAACACAGCTATTCTGGGCTTATCACCAACATAAGCGAGTTGCACTTCTAGCCTATCGCAAAAAGCTATGTCGTCCTGATCTATGCGCAGTATCCAGTCCGATTGGCTAACAGATAGACCGAAATTCAACGCGCGAACCATGCCCTCGTGTGGTCGCCTAAAAGCTTGGATGCGGGGATCATCGAATTGCTGGATTATTGTCCACGAGCGATCTGTAGATCCGTCGTCAACAATTATGAAGACGAAATCTTCATGGGTCTGGCGCAATATGCTGCCAATCGCTTCTTTTAGGAATTCCTCGCCATTAAAGACTGGCATTAGTACTGATACCGGCGCATCTTTGTGCATGTTGTGGCCTCAGAAAACGAGTGTCAAGAGTATGCTCTCAGATATGAGATTCACACTGATTGTTTCGGCATCGACCGGCCAGATTACTGTGATTGACACAACCCCGCAGGTCACACATATTAGGCCAAGTTAGAGGTGCAAATGTCTCGCACTGAAGCTATTACATATGATACATCATCGTCCATTAACTTGGGTGAGATAGGCAGAGAGACTGTGCGATTCGATATCCATTCAGCATTAGGAAAGTCCCCCATTCTACAATTGCACGCTTGTTTGTAATATGGATGTAAATGAAGAGCGACATAATGAACACCTACGCCAATGTTTCGTTTGGTCATCTCAGTTAGAAATTGATCCCTCGTTATCCTCAATTGATCAATATCAAGAAGTAAATTATATAAGTGGTAGGCATGTTTCGTGTTTGGCTCAATGGGCGGTGGAGTGAAAGCAGGCATATCCTGAAATGCCTCGTTATATCGATCCCAAATTTCTTGCCGTCTTTGCCAGTACCTGTCCACCTTGGGCAATTGATGGATGCCGATGGCCGCCTGAATATCCATCATGTTATACTTGAAACCAGCGCATACCACCTGATAGTGCTTGTATCCGGAATCACTAAACCGTGCCCATGCATCTTTGCTCATGCCGTGCAGACTCAGCACCTTGATTCTATCTGCGTATCCCACGTTATCCGTAATTGCCATCCCTCCCTCACCGGTAACGATGTTTTTCGTCACATAGAAACTGAAGCAACCAATCTCGCCAAAGGTACCAACTTTTTTACCATGATACTCTGTCTCGACGGCATGAGCACAATCCTCAATCACTTTGAGGGAGCTCCGTTCAGCAATTTCCATAATTGCATCCATCTCGCAGGGACGACCCGCAAAATGCACTGGAACTATCGCTTTGGTTTTCGATGTGATCTTTTTTTGAATCTCTAGAGGATCTATATTCAGTGTGTCTCTTCGGCAATCCGCAAATACGGGGATTCCGCCGGCATGAATGACCGCGTTCGCCGTCGCGGCGAATGTCATTGCAGGTACTATCACTTCATCTCCAGGCTGCAAGCCTACTGCAAGCATAGCTAGGTGCAGGGCTGCCGTACAGGAATTCAATGCCATCGCGTACTTGCTTCCCTTGTACTCTCGGAACATTTCTTCGAATTTGTGCGCCTTTGGCCCTGTACCTAGCCACCCGCTCTTCATAGAATCCACAACTTCAGCTATTTCCGCTTCTTCTATAAGAGGGGCCCCGAATACTAGAAAGTCATCTCTAATGTTCATGTTCGATCCTCCCATAAATGAGCCCGGAGACCGGACCAGAGACTAAGGAGTCGTCCATTAATAACTTCGTACTTTGGTGTAGAATACTCCTGCGTGCCACCATGCAGGAGGGATGAGCGCTCTGTCTTCAAAAGCTGTACACCCGTGCCAGTGTCCGAACTGCCAACAGCCTGGAGACCATCCGGATAAGAAACTCCATCACCAAATGAACCTGTTCCTCAGTCGTTTGGATGAACAGCAGCGACGATGGTATGTGGCCTTAGAGGCCCCAAAGATGGGCCACGGTGGTGCCACCCGAATGTCCCAGATCACAGGGATGCATGTCGATACCATTCGCCGTGGCCGGCAGGAACTGGACGACGAGTTGGTTGCCCGACCCGGAGACCATGTTCGCCTCTCTGGTGGTGGGCGGTTGCCGGTTGAAAAAAAGAACCGGGAATCGAACCAGCCTTAGAAGCACTGGTCGAGGACGAAACCGCTGGTGACCCCACCACTGGTCAGAAATGGGTCCGCAGGAGCCGGCGCCAGTTGCGTCAACGCCTGGATCAGCGTGGCTACCAGGTTGGGCGGATGACCGTCAGGCGGTTGCTAAAGAAGTTGACCTCCTCGCTGAAAGCCAATCAAAAACAGCTCACCGGCCCACCCCATCCGGACCGAGACCGTCAGTTTCGCTCCATTGAGCGCGTGACGCGACTCTTTCTGGCCAACGGACACCCAGTGATCAGCGTCGATACCAAAAAGAAGGCGCTGCTGGGCAACTTCCAGAATCCCGGTCGTGTCTGGTGTCAGCAGGGAGAGGCAGTTCATGTCCACGATGTTCGCCACGATGCCCTGGGGCGCGCGGTTCCCTCTGGCATCTATGACCTCAGGCACAATGAGGGCTACGTGGATGTCGGCACCTCGGCGGAGACATCGGCGTTCGCCGTGGATGCCATCGGCTTGGGGTGGGAAGACGAAAACCGCCCGGCCTTTCCCGACGAGCGCCAGCTGTTGATCCTGTCAGACGCCGGGGGCAGTGACGGATGTCGCTTCCGGTTGTGGAAGCAGCAACTCCAACAACAGCTGGCCGACCGTCTTGGGATTGAAGTGATGGTCTGCCACTACCCCACGGGTGCTTCCAAGTGGAATCCCATCGAACATCGCCTCTTCCGCTACATCAGTCTCAACTGGGCCGGCAAACCCTTACGTTGCTTCGCAACCATGGTGGGCTACATCCGAGGCACCCCAACCGAAGCCGGTCTCAAGGTCAAGGCCTTCTTGCTAGACCGAGAATACAAAGCAGGCATCAGGGTCTCCGATGACGAGATGACAGCCCTGAACTTGCAACGGCGCAGCGTGTGTCCCAACTGGAACTACGTGATCAAACCGCGTTGTGCGTCCCTCTAAATTCAGTTGTCAATGGGCGAAGTTATTTTTGGACGAGTCCTTAGGAAGAAAAAGCGGCACAGTACAGCGTGTCGAAGAATCAATCGCCAAATCCCGCCGGCGTAAGAGCCCGAGTGCAAGGTCTGTCTGCAAGCGACCAAGGGACAAAAGACCATCAGTGAAGTTGTGTTCGGTTAGAGCGTGTCTAAAAATTTCT
>DOUV01000204.1 GCA_003520455.1 Chloroflexota bacterium
TGGTCACCCTGCTGGATGTGATGGTGGCGGCGGCGCAGTACGATCAGAGCTGCCCGTGAGCACGTGGTTGCCGGCAATATTTCCGCTTCACCGGCTGCGGCGCTGAAGGACAACCACGATAACGCGCGATCCCTACTGTTGGGGTCGTTTGTGGAGGGGTCTACGGTGCTGAGGTGGTGATCAAACGCTGAGTCTCGGCGAGAACAGCTTGGAGGTCAGGCGGGGTGGCCGGCACGACGTTCGATTCACTGCCTTCGTGCTTGTGGTGGGGGAAGGTGGGTAAGTCGGGAAAGTGAGGTGTGTTGTTGTAGCGGAAGACAAAAGCGTCGTCCAAGTACTGGTAGTGATAGACATACATGTAGCGGTCTGGGGCCTGCTCAACGTTGACGAACTCTCGAAAGTGCAGGCAGGAGCCAAGGAAGTAGATCTCGCCGCGGATGAAGCCGATATATGTACTTCGTTTGTCATAGGTAATGCTGGAGGAGTGGACAATACTGGCGCCAGCGAGGAGCGTGTCTATCTGCCGGAAGTAGTCTTCGATCAATTGAGTCGGACTCCCTGCAGGGCCTGCCGACGTGCTTCGAGAAGCTGATAGGTCTTGATCTCACCGGCCCATTCGATATGGTCCAGGCTCTCGGAGACTTGGCCGGCGTTAAAGCGGCGCTCAAACTCCTCGGAGGTCAGACCGTACCGTTCCTCGAAGACATGCAAGCGCTGGCGGGTCCGTTCCAAACCCAGTTCCAGCATGCGTAATTCTGATCGAATCGCTGATTCAATCAGGGGCTTGAGCTCCACTGGCGTATCGGTTGTGATCGTTACCTGTCGAATCATAGATGCTCTCCTCACATCCTTCGTGAGAAAAGGAAGTCGTTTACATTGGAGTCGCGTGCGCGGATCAGGTGCGACGCACTTTCCGAAGTGCGTCGCACCTCCGCCCCAGCTCCAGTACACCGATAAGAGCGAAGGAAACAAGCAAGGCCTTCTGTCGTGACGGGCAATTCATCACGGCAACCTTGCGATGTCAGGCTGACGTTGCAAAGCAGTGGCAAGAAGTCTAGCACGCCCGGTTGCCGAACGCAAGCCCCGTTCAAGCGCCTGCTTCTGTTCGTGCCCACTGTTTTTCCCATTCTCGTCCTAACAGAAAAGGTAGATGTCCTTATCGGGATGGTCACCCTGCTGGATGTGATGGTGGTGGCGGCGCAGTACGACCAGGTGTGCCCATAAGCGTAGGGGCGGCACCACTTCGGGCGGATTGGATGTTGGGCCGCCCGGCGGCCGGATTCTTCTCCTATTGACTCCTGGACAAAAGGAGCGTATATGGAGTTTCGTGGGCGATCGGCTGTTGAGGGAGAGGCGGCCCACCTGGCAGCGGGGAGCGGGGAAGAATGGCGCCGGAATGGTCCCGTCTCAGTTCCTGCTCCGGCTCCGGCGCGGCTGGCCGGAAAGTGGGGCCACATCGCATGCGGCGACAAGGCAAGAAACTGGTGCTCGTCCTCTTGTTGCTGTTCGCGTTCGGGCCCTTTGGCCGGACGCCGGCGTGGGGGCAGCAGGCCGTCGAGACGGGGCCGGGGAAGCCGGAGCAGGCTGTCGAGCGAGTCATCGTTCAACTCGCCGCGCCGCCTGTCTTGGCGTACCGCCTCGCAACGGTTTCCGGCCAGGCTGGCCGAGGGTCGGGAGTGCCGGGGGCGCGGGAAGCGCAGTCTCTCCTGGCGTATGGACAACGGCTGGAGGAGGAACAGCAGCAGGTCGTTGCGCGCCTGCGCGAGAAGGGCCTGCTGGTGGAGAGCACGTGGCACTACACTCAGCTCTTCAACGGCTTTGTTGCGCTGGTGCCCGCTGCGCGGATCAAAGAGCTGGTCGCTGTGCCCGGCGTTCGGGCGCTCTTCCCTGACCAACGGGTCCACGCTACGCTGGCGGATAGTGTTCCCCTGATCGGGGCGCCGGCGGTGTGGGCGATGACCGATCCCTCGGGCCGGGCGGTGCGCGGGCAGGGTGTGCGCGTGGCGATCATCGACACCGGGGTCGATTACACTCACCCCGATTTGGGTGGCTGCTTCGGACCAGCCTGCAAGGTGATCGGCGGGTACGATTTTGTCAACAAGGACCTCGATCCGCGCGACGACAACGGGCACGGGACCCACGTGGCGGGCATCATCGCAGCCAGCGGCACGGTCACCGGCGTCGCTCCCGAGGCCAGCCTCTACGCCTTGAAGGTGCTCGACTCGCAGGGATCCGGCTGGACCAGCGATATTATAGCGGCGCTGCAGTGGGCGGTGGACCCGGACGGAGATCCGGCGACCGATGACGGCGCGCAGGTGGTCAATCTCAGCCTCGGTGGTCCCGGAGGCCCCGATGATGCCGTCAGCCAGGCGGTGGATGCAGCGGTGGATGCGGGTGTGGTGGTCGCCGTGGCGGCCGGGAATACGGGCGACCAGGGGTTCTTCACCATTGGCTCGCCGGGTACGGCGCGCAAGGCTATTACTGTGGGGGCGAGCGCGAAGAATGATACGCTGGCCTCGTTCAGTTCCAATGGACCGGTCTCGCAGGGCTGGCTGCTCAAACCAGACCTCCTCGCGCCGGGTGTGAGTATTCAATCCACGATCCCGGGGGTTTCCTACGCTCACTACAGTGGCACCAGCATGGCCACTCCGCACATTGCTGGCGGTGCGGCCCTCCTCCGCCAACTCCACCCCGATTGGTCCCCACTGCATGTCAAGGCGGTGTTGATGAACACCGCTCTGGACCTGGGGTTGAACGTTCTCTCCCAGGGCACGGGGAGGGTGCAACTGGCAACGGCGGCGTCGCCCTGGGCGGTGGCCGACCCAGGCAGTCTGAGCCTGGGCCTCGATGTTCTGGCGGAGGCGACCTGGACGGGGACAGCAAGGTTCACGCTGACTAACTCGGGGGGCAACGCTGCTCTCTACAGTTTGAGCGTGGGATCGGGCTTGCCGGCGGGTGTCAACGGTACGCTCTCGGCCGGAAGTCTCACGCTGGCGCCGGGGGCGTCAGCCCCGGTGACCCTCACAGTGGAGGTGGATAACGGCGTTCTGACGCCTCCCGGTTCGCCGACGTTTACGGTCGCCGGGAAGGTCCTGGTGCAACTGGAGGGCAACACCCTGCCGGTTCCCTTCGGCTTCGGGGTTCAGCAGGGGGCTGACGCGTACGAGCCGGATGATGGCTACAGCCAGGCTCGGCCCATTGTCCCCGATAGCACGCCCCAGACCCACAACTTCCACGTTGCCTGGGATGAAGATTGGGTCTCCTTCACGGCCACGCAGGGGACCACCTACGTCGTCGAGACCGGGAATCTGGGGCCAGACTGTGATACTGTCCTCCGCCTCATCGCCGGGGACGGGACCACGGAACTTGCCTACGATGACGACAGTGGGGTTGGCGTCGCCTCGCTGATCACCTGGACCGCTCCGGCCGATGGAACATACTTTATTCGTGCTCATCAGTTCAATGGGAGCGTCTTCGGAGACAACACCTACTTTGACTTGTGGATCAACACGGTTCAGATTCATGCCGATGGCTATGAGCCGGACAACGCCTATGATCGGGCGACATCGATGCCCGCGGACGGTATGCATCAGACCCACAACTTCCACACGGCCGGGGATGAAGACTGGGTTTCCTTCACTGCCGCGGCAGGGAGCCGGTACACCATCGAAACCGGGAACCTGGGGCTCAGCTGTGACACGATCCTCCAGTTGTACGATACTGATGGCACCACCGAACTGGTCTACGACGACGACGGATCTGATGAGCCGCTGGCCTCTCGGATCACGTGGACCGCTCCGGCCAGCGGCGTCTACTTTGCCCGCGTGCACGACTTCAGCCCGAGCGGCTACGGCGACAGCACAGGCTATGATCTCTGGCTCACCGTTTGCAGCCTGCCGGAAGATCTGAACGGCAGCGGAGTGGTGGATCTGGCAGACCTCCAGGCGATCACGAACCGCTGGGATGAAACGAGCGCCACTCCGGGCTGGGATCCTCGCTTCGACCTTGACGGGAACCAGAAGGTAGACATGATCGACGTAATGGGGGTGGCCAAGGCGTGGGGGCGTAGCTGCCCATAGGAGCGAGCGCCAGTCCACCGATGGGCATGAGGCAGAGGCACCGGTCACTCGAGGGGGTGGCCGGCGCCTCTGCTTCTCGTGCCCGGTGCCGGTTGATGGTATCGCTCGAGCAACTCCCGCATGACCGTCGATCCGCCCCATCACTCTCAGCTCCTGCCTTCCATGGCTGCAGCCCGGGCGGCGGCGCAGTGGCCGCGGGTCGCTCGAGCATCGGTCAAGGCCTCAGACTTCCGAAGTCTGGTGGGGATCGTGCTGGCCCACGACGCGCTCCGACGGGGGTGATCGAGGCGCGCCCCGGCCACAAACAAGACGTCGGAAGTCTTTTCCCTCCCCCATCGGGATTACTTGACCGGTGCTCGAGGGTCTCCGAACGATTGAGGCGCGGATGGGCGCCATGGTATACTCGGCCCGCTCGTGGGCTTGCTCATGATGCGCTGCCGTTAGCTTTGTTCCTTGGCGTGTGAGTCGGGGGCGCGTTCCAGGAGAAACGAAGGCAATATGAGAGGGATCTTCCAGGTCGCCGGCGCGGTCTTGCTGCTGGCGATTGTGATCGTACCCATCCCCGCAGTGTTGGCCGACCCGCCCGGATTGCTTGCCCCGGACCCGGGAACGCTGCCGCAAGCTGCAGGGCCTGCCGCCGTGACGAGCCCGGGGAGCGGGGCGGGTCTCTATGTGCAGTTCGATAGCGAGTACAGCGGGATTACCCAGGCAAATGGGTACCCGGTGATCGGCGGCCACCAGCGCTACCAGTGGAAGGACGTCAACCCATCTGAGGGCGTCTATAACTTCACCGCCATCGGCCGGTGGATCAGTGGTATGGCGGGCGTTGGGAAAGTCGTCGGGATCGAGTGGACGATCTACAACGGGCGCGGGACGGAGAGCACCAGCGGCATCCAGGTCCCCGACTGGGTGTTGACCAGGTACCCCGGCATCAAGGTCCGCAACAGCTGCTACCCCTCGCCGCAATGGTACGTGCTCGACTATCGCGTGCCGGGCCTCCTGACGGAGTACCGCAACCTGATCAATGCGTTTGCCGACTACCTGAACAACACCGATAACTTCGACAATCCCAACGTCAAGTTGGCGGCCAACGTAGCCTGGATCGGCATCGGGGTTGGGGCGTACGGGGAGATCCAGCCGGTGCCCGACGGCGGCGGCAATAGCAGCATCGGGTACAACGCCTGGGACGATGCTTTCTACCGCGGTACCAGCCCCTGTACTGCCACTGACAAGCACATGCCCGACCGGTCAGGAAGCAATGAGGCCGGGTTGGCGACGACGGACTGGCTGGACATGTGGGTAAAACCGGTCACCGACGCCTATCATGACGCCTTCTACAGCCCCGCGCGTCCAAACCTGAGCCACATCCGGCTCTATCAGGCCAGTGTGGCGCCGACCTACCGCTGGGCCTGGGAGCGGCAGGTGGTCGCGCAGTACTCATCCTTGAAAGATCCGCCTGTGGGGCTCAAGCACGCGGGTCTTCTGGTCGATCACGGCCTGGCGGTCCGCTATTCGACCAATGAGGGCGAGGGCGACTACTCCTACGACCCGATGATCAAGTATGCGGAGACGCCCAACATGCCGACGGGCTGGGAGAGCTACAATATCTGGCTCCGCAACGACGCCGAGTTGTACTGGGGCACGCTGGCGACGCTGGACAAACACGGCGACCTGCTCCTGTACGATCGATACATGCTGGATACGCCGGGGGAACGCGCGATCTTGGGGTGGGCAACCCGCTATCTGGGGGTCAGCAAGAGTACGACGCCGAGCGTCTGGGTGGCACTGCGCGAGACGGGGCTCTGTTCCACTGCGGGCTGCGCCCCCGACCACTACCCGGAGCTGGGGAACCACAGCTTCTGGCTCTATCAGGACGACACCGTCGCCGGTGGCCGGACGCGGGCGGTGACCTACCGCACCCAGGAAGAACTGAAGAGCTGGCCCAACGGCGCGCCGAACCCGGAGGTGGAAACGGAGTACGGCGACCTGACGATCTACAAGGAGAAAGAAGGCTGGATCGCGCGCCGCACCGATCAGGCGACGGGCAACCCCTCCATGTTCTTCAAGATCGATGA
>DOUV01000835.1:0-6152 GCA_003520455.1 Chloroflexota bacterium
GAACGGGGCAACACCGTATCCGAATAAGAACGTTCAAAATAACGCGATCTGCTCTTGTTGATGAGGATGATTGTGGCGCGCAGTGAGGTTACTCAGACAACCGTTTCAGCGGCCCGAGCTGGGGTGCCGCCCTGGCTCTGGTTTTGGGTCGCCGCCTTTCTTGCTTCCGCGCCCGCCTACCTTGACCTCTGGCGCCGCGGCTTTGAAGATCTTGGCCTGCTGCGCGAGTCTACCCGCAGACTCCAGGCCGTCGATCCCTCGTTTGGACGTCTCAACTTCCTGCTCTACCCGTCCGTTCTGGTAGAGGTCATTCCGACCGTCGCCCTGCTGTTGGGGCTCCTCGTCACACTCATCCCCTGGCTGAGAGCCGTCTACGTCGAGCGGCGGTTCGGGCTCGGGCCGCCGGCGGGGCTCCCGGCGGAAGTCCAGGCGTTCTTGCGCCTCCACGCCCCGAATCTCCAGGTGAAGGTCAACCTGCTCCGCCCCAGACAGTTGGCCTTTGTCTACCCGAGCGGCTACCGCAAGGCCACCCTGGCCCTTTTTGGTGGCTTCATCAAACTGTGGCGCTCCGACCGGCAGGCGGCCGAGGCCGTGTTGCTCCACGAGATCGCCCATTATCGCCGCGGGGACGCGCTCATCCTGGGCACGGGCAGCTTCTTCGAAAGTGTCATCAAATACGCCCTGCTCTACTACCTGCTCTTCCTGGTCCTCCCATTCGCCGTCCTCGTGGCCGACCAGTTGGTCAGCTCGCGGCGAGAACTTGTCGATTTCGGTCTCGCTTCTTCCACCGTCTGGGCGCACCAGCTCGAGCAAATCGCGACGATCGACCTGCCCGGGATCCTGTTCACGACGCTTGGGTATTTGTTTCGCATTGCCGGCTTTTTCGTTCTGCCGCTCGCGGGGATCTGGAGCGCGGAACTCAATGCCGACTGGTTCGTCATCAGCCAGCAACAGTCCATCGAGGGTGTCTCCCATGGACTCGGCAGCTTCTCCACCAGAGTTCCGTGGTGGCGTTGGCTCCTGTTCCACCTCTCGCATCCGCCCACGCGCCTGCGGACCTGGCTGCTCGCTCATCCCGGCCCAACCCGGTTGAGCGGGCTTCTATTCCTGTTCCCGTTGGGCTACGGGATCAGACTTCTCATCCTCCACGGCTACGCCATCACGAGCTACATGAGCCTCGCCAGTCCCTGGGAAACGATCTGGCAGGCTTCCATCGACAACTCGGTGAACTACGTTGTAACACTGCTGCCGATCTGGCTTGCAATGACCGCTGTGCTCCTCTTCTGGCCACTCCTGGCACGACCCTGGGAATTTCTTTTCGCTCGGGAATCGAGCGCCACATATCGATCCGATTATGGTGTCTATGCTCTCGCTGCCGCCGGTGTCGGGGTTGTCTACCTGCTTGCCTCCCTGCTTGTTTGAGTGAGACCCTGGCCTCATCCGCTCTGGATCAAGGTACTCATCATGCTGACCAGGGCACCAACCGGCCGGGTCGCCAGGCGGAAAGCAGCCATTGCCACGCTCAACAGTCTCTGGGCGGCGAGCAGGAGCGGCCGCAGCGCCTGCAGGGGCCGCCAGTGCTGGTAGAGGACCGCCAGCAGCAGGATCGAGAGCGACATCCCAAACTGCAGCAGCGCCGGAATCTGGAAGTGGAAGAGCTCTTGCAGGATGAGCAGGCCCCCAATGACGAGTACCAACACGTAGGCGGTCGGTTCGAGAATCGGCTCGCGCTGGACGAACGCGGTAAAGAGCCCCGCCGCGAAGCGCATCGTCAAAATTCCGAAGGCCACGCCGATCATAACAGCCACGATATGATTCGAGAGTGCCACAGCCGCAACGACATTGTCCAGGCTAAAGGCCAGATCGGCCAGTTCTACTGCCAAGACGACCCGCCAAAAGCTCTGACCAGCCGTGCGGCGGCTTGCCTCGTCCGTCTTTCCCCCATCGTCCTCGTTTCGCGCGAGGTGGTCCACTGCCAGGTAGACCAGGTAGAGTCCGCCGAGCAAGCGCAACCAGGGGTTTTGAATGACGATGTGCGCTGCCAGCAACATCACCCCGCGCCCCAGGTAAGCTCCGAGCAAGCCAACCTTGAGCGCGGCCTGCTGCTGGGGGCCCAACACCGGGTTGAGCATCCGACCCAGCGGGCGCAGCGCGCGCGGCCAGGGCACGCCTCGGTCACGCGGCAGTGGTACCACCATCGCTCCCAGCACGGCAGCGTTATCGATGGAGAGGATCCCCTCGAGAAAGAAGAGTTGCAGGATGATCGTGATCCAACTCAGCGTCATGCGCCCTCCACGCAGCAGGTGACCGGCCTGGGACCCGGCACCGTGAAAAAAGCGAACCCAATCAATTGTGAGACGATTTCAATCAACTAACAATACCGAGCATTCTACTTCGCTGAGCAACCGCGCGAGGGCCTGGCCCTGCCGCAAGGGGCTCTCGCCAGGGAGCACCAAGACACAGCTTCCTTCCGCCCGCACCGCCGCGGCGAGGGTTGGCGTGTCCGCTCTGATCAGCCGGTGGGAGCGCGCCCGCAATCCTCGCGCCCACAGCCATGCATCTGCGTGCGCTTGCAGGCGGGAGGCGCTCGCCGATCCATCCGCCACAATCAGAACCGTCAACTGGCGGTTGGCACGGCGCGCCAGGTGGGTGGCCACGGCCAGGGCCGCGTGAGCGCCGGGCGAACCGTCGTAGACAACCAGCATGGGGGCACCTGGCCGAACCCGGCCCTGAAGAATCAAGGCCGGCCGGGGTGTCTCCGACACGACGGCGTGGGCGGTCGATCCCAGCCGGGCAGGCCCGGCGAGCGACCAGCCCACCTTTCCCAAGGCGATGAGGTCCGCCTCCGATGCCGCGGCCAGCACCTCCGAGGCGACCGGTCCACGCGTAACGCGAAAGGCCCAGCGCACCTGAGCCTGTCCGGCGATCAGCATCAACGCCTGGCGGGCCCGCTCCGCCTGGACCTGGAATTGCCGCTCGACCTCCCGCCGATCAAACTGGCGGACGGTCGCCGAAAAGAGGCCCATCTCGCGCGAGAAAGGCAAGTCGGCGACCCGCACAAGATTGATGTCCTCGACGAAGAGGCCTAGCAACTCGGCCCGCAGGCCGGCCGCCAGTTCAGCCGCTGCATCAAGGGCGGCCAGACTATAAGATGACACATCCAGTGCCACCAAAATGCGTTGGATGGCCGGCTCGCGCTCTGCCTCGCTCATACGTCCTCCGCTTGCATGGCTGACGCTCGGAAGGCCAACCAACTCTCGGCCATCTGGAGGAGGCGCGCTTCCGCCAGGGCGTTGAGGCTGCCCGCCGGGTACTTTCCCGCTGCGTCCCGTTCACCCGCCGGGACGCCAGTTAAGAGCTCGATTCCCTCGTCGACCGTCCCGGTCGGGTATATGTGGAACCGCCCGGCGGCCACGGCCTCGACCACATCCTGCCGCAGCATGAGATGCTCGACATTGGAGGCGGGAATGAGGACTCCCTGGTCACCGGTCAGCCCTCTGGCATTGCAGAGATCGAAGAAGCCCTCGATCTTCTCGTTCACGCCACCGATCGCCTGCACTACGCCGTGCTGGTTCACCGAACCCGTCACCGCCAGGGACTGCTTGATCGGCACGCCGGCGATGGCCGAGAGGAGCGCGTAGAGCTCAGCCGACGAGGCACTGTCCCCGTCAACCCCGCTGTACGATTGCTCGAAGACCAGGCTGGCCGCCAGCGAGAGCGGCTGTTTCGCGGCGTAGCGCGCGCCCAGGAAGCCGGAGAGGATGAGCACCCCCTTCGAGTGGATTGGCCCGCCCATCTGCACCTCCCGCTCGACATCGATCACCTCACCCTTCCCAAGCCGCACCTGGGCGGTGATGCGGCTGGGATGACCAAACGCAAAGCCGCCCAGTTGAACTACGGACAGCCCATTGACCTGGCCCACCGCCGCGCCGTCGGTGTCTACCAAGATTGTACCCCGAACCATCTCATCCAGCAGACGCTCACGCAGCCGGTCGGCGCGGTAGGTTTGCGCGTCAATCGCGCGCTGAACATCGGCAACACCGGCGATCCCATTCCCGTTCTCGCCGGCCCAGTAGTCCGCCTCACGGAGCAGATCGATGACACTGCGCATGTGCGTCGAGAGTTTCTTGGCGTCTCCCACCAGGCGGGCACTGCGCTCGATGATCCGCACCACCGCCGCCCGGTCGAAAGGACGCAAGCCCTCTTTGCGAGCCAGAGTGGCAATCAGCCGGGCATAGAGGCCCTGGCTGGCCGGGCTGCGATCCATCTGATCGTCGAGGTCCGCTGCCACCTTGAACAGCTCACCGAAGTCGGGATCGAGCGCGCAGAGCAGATAGTACAAGGGGCGGTCGCCGAGCAACGCGACTTTCAGATCAAGCGGGATGGGCTCCGGCTCCAGGGAGACGGTGCTGACCAGGCCAAGGGCCTGGCCCGGCGACTCGATCCGGATCTGGTGCGATTGCAGCGCCCGCTTGAGCCCCTCCCAGGCGTAGGGTTGCTGGAGCACTTCAGCAGCATCGAGGATCAGGTAGCCCCCGTTGGCGCGGTGCAACGCACCCGGCTTGATCAGGTTGAAATCGGTCACCAGCATGCCCAGCTGGGCGATGTGTTCGGCGCGGCCGAGGAGATTCTGGTACGTCGGGTTGTCCTCGTAGATAACCGGTGCTCCCTGCGGAGCACTATGGTCGACCAGGACATTTACCCGGTAGCGACGTAGCGACGGTGCTCCCATGAGCGAGCGCGGCACAGGTACCTCCAGACCGTCGGTCGACGCCACTTCTTCTGGCCGGGTAAAATCTTTCGCGTTCTCAAGCACATCCTGCTGGACAGCATCCAGGTACTCGACGACCCCCGGGTAGGCAGCATATCTCGCGCGCAGCTCGTCGATGGGCGGGCCAACAGCGGCGTCAGTGACCGCACGGTTCAACATCCGCACCCGCTCTTGCCGCTCGCGCTCCAAACGCGGAATCTGGAGCAAAATCTTTTGAAGCTCAGCCTGAAGTTCCTCCACGGCGGCCTCCAGGCGCTTCTGCTCGCTCTCGGGGAGTTTCTGAAACTCTTCCGGCGCAATCACCTCGCCGCCCCGCAGGGGAGCCACGACCAATCCGGCGGGCGTACGGAGCACCGCGAGGCCCTGTTCCACGGCCCGCCGCTGAAGCTCGCCGAGCATCTTCTCCGGTCGTTCCTTGAGTTCCTGTTCGATACCCTGCCGGTGCGTCTGGTACTCCTCGCTCTCGAAGGCGGCCGGAAGAACTGTCCGCAGTTCCTGCACCAGCTGCTCCATATCGCGGCGCAACTGCACTCCGGTGCCGAGCGGCAAAGCCAGTGCCCGTGGTTTGTGGGGCTCCTCGAAGTTGTTGACGTAGCACCAAACCGGCGGGACGGGCCGGCTGGCGGCCCGCTGCTCGAGAAACTCGCGTACCAGGGAATGTTTCCCCGTTCCAGCCGGCCCCAGGGCAAAGATGTTGTAGCCATCTCGCTCGATACCAACACCAAACCGCACGGCCTCCACCGCCCGCGGCTGCCCGATAATCTCAGTCAGATCCTCCAGATCTGCCGTCGTCTCAAACGAGAATTGGCTGGGATCACAGCGCCGGTTGAGTGCCTCGGCGCCTAATTCGTTGACGCTTGCCACGGTGTCTGTCCTTCCTGGGATGTTATCGGTTCACTCGGCTCCATCGAGAGGAGGGCACAAAAACGGGATGCCTCCTCCCCGTCGGCTCTCGGCCATGCTTCTGCTTCTTTTCAGAGGGTCATCCCACAGCTGTGAGAATTGTACATCATCCCCCGCGATTATGCACCTGGATCAATGGTATTATTACTGGTTACTCCAGTCCTCAGAGGGCCGCTAACAGTCGAGCGGAAGAGGAGTGACGCCCCTGGCGACCTGGCGGCCCAGTGCTGGAGGGACTGGCGGCAGAGCGGCGGGCCGAGCCGGACGGCAGTGATTCCTGGTGCGCTTCGGCGCTCGAGTCGATCACGACTCACCTATGGCGCGTGGGCGCGATGCTCTTTCTCGCTGGGTCTGCGGGCCGCTATCGATTTATCGATTTCGCCATCAAGATCTCGTCACGTGAGCGGCCCTGGCATTATCCTGGGGTGTGCGCAGGAGTTGTCAGGCAGATGGCATAGCCGGCAGAACCTAACCCCCC